>JBBTZX010000001.1:0-10002 GCA_038061125.1 Patescibacteria group bacterium
CGTAAACAGGTTATAAATTTAGCTCTTTGAGGAACTTGCGGAACTCTCCGTTGATATCTTTATGCATGAGTCCGAATTCAACAACGGTTTTTAGATATTCAATTTTGTTCCCGGTATCGTAATATTTGCCGTTCTCAATCTCACAAGCGTAAACAGGATAACCTGTTTTTATTAAAGCGTCTATCGCCACAGGAAGGGCGATTTCTCCATCCTTACTGGGCTTTTGTTTTTTTAAAATTCCAATAATTTCAGGCGGTAAAATATAAGCTCCGTGTGCGGCAAGATCAGAAGGTGCTTCGTCAGGCTCTGGTTTTTCTACAATTTTTTCTATTTTAAAAACGTTTCCCTCAACCGGCGTAACTTTGGCTATTCCATATCTTCTTAAATCTTCTTTGTTTTTTATCCTAACTGCGGAAATGACAGCTCCCTTATATTTTTCATAAACTTTTATCATTTGGGAAAGCCGCGGCGGGTCACTGTAAATAAATTCATCTCCCCACATAACAGCAAACATCTCATTATCTATTACAGGCGCTGCCGAAAGAACCGGAGTGCCATTGCCATAGGTTCCCTTTTGTCTGATGTAAATAAAGTTTGCCATTTCGGAAATTCTTTGAATATCTTCAAGCAATTTTTCTTTTCCGCCGTTCTGAAGATTTTTTATAAGCTCTGCATTAGGAACATCAAAATGATCCTCTATCGCTCTTTTCAAAGCTCCGGTAACGATAACCACATCTTCTATCCCTGATGCAACTGCCTCTTCGACCACATATTGAATAACCGGTTTATCTACTATCGGCAGCATCTCCTTGGGCATGGCTTTTGTTTGAGGAAGAAACCTTGTACCAAATCCGGCTGCAGGAATAATGACTTTTCTAATTTTATTCATGAGTATTAATTATTCTATATACTTACTCTTTACATGTCAACCGATATTTGATAATATATCGTTTATGGCAACATCGCCTATTGCTTTTTTAAAAGAAACCCAAGACGAGCTTAGGAAAGTAGTTTGGCCAACCAAAGATGAAGTTATAAGACTAACCGGAGTTGTTATTTTAGTTAGCCTTATTGTCGGACTTTTCTTGGGAGGCGCTGATTTTGTCTTTACGAAACTTATGGAGATATTTATAAAATAATTATGGATAAGCAAATTGCAGAAGGCAAATGGTACATCGTGCATACCTATTCCGGTCACGAGAATAAGGTTATGAAATCCCTATGGCAAAGAATAGAATCTATGGGATTTGGAGATAGGATTTTTGAGATAATTGTCCCCACCCGCAATACTATCAAAGTTTCTCAAGGCAAAAAAGAAACCGTCAAGGAAAAGATTTTCCCAGGCTACGTCTTAATCAGAATGAAGCTTGATGATGAAACCTGGCTTTTGGTCAGAACCACTCAAGGGGTAACCGCTTTTATAGGCGCGGGCAACAAACCAACCCCAATCTCGGAGAATGAAGTTGCGGCAATCCAAAAGTTTATGAATTTGGAAGAGCCGTTGTACAAAACAGCGTTTGCCAAAGGCGAGGCAGTCAAAATTGTCGACGGTCCGTTCGCTGATTTCCTTGGCACAGTCGATGAAATAGACGAAGCAAAAGGAAAACTTAAGGTATTAGTTTCAATTTTTGGACGAGAAACACCAGTTGAGTTAGACTTTTTGCAAGTGACTAAGCTTTAGCATTACATTTAAAATATGGCAGCTAAAAAAATAAAGACAATTATAAAATTAAACATCAAGGCCGGTGAGGCAACCCCTGCACCTCCGGTTGGACCTGCTTTGGGTCAGCACGGACTCCCTATTATGGAATTCGTAAAAGCTTTTAATGATAGGACAGCCAGCCAGAAGGGCACGATTTTACCTGCAGTTATAACAGTTTTTACAGACAGAACCTTTTCTTTTATAGTCAAAAAGCCTCCTGTTGCGGAAATGATTAAAAAAGCCATAGGGAGGGAAAAAGGATCACAGAAACCAGGAAGAGAAATTGCCGGAACATTGACGCAAACGCAAGCAGAAGAAATAGCCAAAATTAAAATGGAAGATCTAAATGCCAATGATATAGCTGCTGCCACAAAGATAGTCAAAGGAACTGCCAGAAGCATGGGAGTGGAGGTAAAATAAAATGGGAAAAATTAGAGTAACCGCTTTGGGAGATGAAACTCTTGAGCAAAAACACAAACAAGAAACTCGCCTCGCAAGCGAAGCGAAGCGGGCAAAGAAAAGAAAAGAGGAAAAAAAGCTTGTTAAAGGCGCCAAGGGCGGAGAACGAGTTGTTTCCGTTGGTCCTTCGGAAGAAGAATTAGCCAAAATGGAGACTTTGGAGAAGTCTAAAACTGAAAAACCGCAAGAAGAAAAATCAAAAAAGAAAGTTTTGGTTAAAAAACCCAAGCACGTCAGATCCAAAAAATATCAGGAAGTCAAAAAACTTGTTGACCGAACGAAGAAATACAAATTAGCTGATGCTTTGGAGCTTTTGCCGAAATTGAAAATATCCAAATTCGATGAAACCGTGGAGCTTCATATTAATACCGCTTCGCAAGGAATATCCGGGACAGTTACCCTACCCCACGGGACAGGCAAAACTATCAGGGTGGCAATTGCCGATGATAAAATAGTCGCGGAAGTTGAAAAAGGAAAAATTAATTTCGATGTACTCTTGGCAGTTCCCGCAATGATGCCGAAATTAGCCAAAATTGCCAAATTCCTAGGACCTCGAGGTCTTATGCCAAACCCGAAAAATGGAACGCTGACTAACACACCGGAAAAAATGGCAGAAAATTTCACCAAGGGACAAATCCGCTTCAAAACTGAAGCCAAATCCCCGCTTATGCACTTAGTTTTGGGCAAACTTTCTTTTGGTCCGAAGAAGCTAACGGAAAATATTAATACGATAATTAAAGCCATTAAAAAAGAGAATATAAAAAACACGGTTTTAAAATCCACCATGAGCCCCGGAATAAAACTAGAACTATAAAATTTGACATTAAGTCTTATAGTGTGGTATACATAGAGATACTATGGTAATAGAACGACGATCTCTCCCACCCGGCGTGCCAGAAGAGGAATCTGTTCCAGTTGCTCCAGAAACCCAAGCTTTTTTGGAAGCCGTTGCTAAATCTCCAAAGGATCCGGAAACTTTGGGCAAGAAACGTATCAAAAGGTTGGTAACTACAGTGTATAATGCATTTCGTAAAAAAAAGAAAGGTCCAAGTAGTGTGAAAGAATTCGTTGATAGTATGCAGGTTAAGATATTAACAGCGCTGGGCGATCCTTTTGTTAAAAACCCTCCTGAAGACAATTTAGCAAAAAAAGGGTTATCAGTTTTAAGACGATGTGCCTTAATGATGCGTGATAAAAAATTAGAAAAGAGAAAGTAATTTTATTTAATTCCTCTTGACTCCCCAATCATTATCTGCTATATTTAATTTCGTCCTAAGACAGTGCGGCGGAAAAATAAGTCCCACCGAGGAGCAATTCAGCTTTTAGTCCATAGTCCTTAGTCTTTAGCAAAAGACCAAAGACTAAAGACCATTAGCCAATATGCACTCGATAAGAGTGCTTTTTTATGGATACGAAAATAAATCAAGTCAGACAGAAGAAAGAGCAAATTGTAGCCAAGATTGCGGAAAAAGTAAGCCGTGCTAAAGGCATTATATTTGCCAATTATCAGGGCATGACTCATAAACAGCTTGAAGATCTTAAAAAAGAGTTAAGAAAAAGCGATGCCGAGCTGGTGGTTACCAAAAATACGCTTTTGAAAATTGCTCTGTCTAAATCTAACGAGATGAAAGCTTCCGTTGAGGATCCGAAAGCAATGCATGGCGCGACCGCCACTCTTTTTTCTTTTTCAGATGTAATTTCTCCAATAAAAGCACTTGCCAAAGCCATAAAGGCTATAAATCTTCCTGAAATTAAATTCGGATTTCTGGAGGGAAAAATGCTGACGAAGGACGATGTAATGAAATTGTCAACTCTTCCTACCAAAGAAATACTGCTTGCGCAAATTGTCGGAGGAATCAAAGCTCCTATTTTCGGCCTTCACCGAGCCCTTTCATGGAACATACAAAAATTCGTAATGACCCTAAAAGCAATCGAGAGTAAAAATCTTGACGGTAGAAAATAGAATGTAGAAAGTAGATTTTGTCAACCTTCCATCTTCTATCATCTATCGTCTAGTAAACGAAGGGGGTGAAAATAAATGGCAAAATTAACAAAAGAAGAATTATTAAAAGCAATTGAAGAAATGTCTGTTTTAGAGCTTTCCGATTTCGTAAAAACTTTGGAAGAGAAATTTGGAGTTTCTGCTTCGGCCATGATGGCCTCAGCACCAGCTGCAGCGGCAACTGGAGCACAAGAGCCTGTTGAAGAACAAACAGTATTTAACGTTGTTGTTGCAAGTTCAGGAGCAAATAAAATCGCTGTTATTAAAGCACTTAGAGAATTGGTTCCAACATTGGGACTTAAAGAAGCAAAAGACTTGGTTGATGCTGCACCAAAAGAAGTAATGACGCAGGTCAACAAAAAAACAGCAGAAGAAGCAAAGGCGAAATTAATAGCCGCCGGCGCAACTGTTGAATTAAAATAATAATTCAAAAAACTGCCCTCTTGACCCCGCTAGAAAGCTTACCCCGCTCAGCGGGGAGCGCTTCTACGGGATCTGCGTATCAAAAAATAGAGCATATTTTGATACTTGACAAAATTGTTATACTTTGTTACTGTATATGTAATTAACTAGCATATTGATTATTAAAAGTATATTCGTAAGGCTATTATGATTCAAACTCTATCAATCAACAATCTTCCAGATCTTCTAACAGTTCGTGAAGTCGCGCAAGTTCTTAGAGTTTCTCCATTGACAATTAAACGTTGGGGTAAAAGAGGAAAACTTCCGGCTATCAGAATAAATTCAAGAGGCGACCGAAGATATAAGAAAGAATCAATCCTCTGGCTTTTGGGAATTCAGCAAAAAACCGAATAAAAATTTAGACTCCCCTTCCGTATTCTGCTTGATGTTTTTGTTTTATCTTTACTTCATCCGGATTTTCAAAATGTTCCTTTATGAATTTTATTGTTTCAGTTGGATCTTGAGTATTGATAAAAATTCCTGTACCTATTTCAAAACCTCCCAAAGATTTGATTCTGGGAATAATACGTAAATACCAATCCCCGCCTTGATAAATATAAAAATTAAATGGAAATTCATTGCCATGACGAAGATCAAGTATCTGCACTAGCCTTGAGAGCGTGAAAGCTAAATCCGAAACTTCCGCATCATCAATCTCTCCGAAGACTCTTCCTCTTTTTTTGGGACTAACCCAAACTTCATCCGGCCACTGGGAAGTTTTTGGACAAAAAATCACAAACTCTTTTGTTTCTTGTGTAATTTGATCTTTGGAAACTTCCGCTATTTCTTTATTTGAGGCAAGTCTTGGCACATCCATTTTTACATCAAATGGAATAACTGCCAGCTGGGTATGAGGATGAGGCAGGCTTTCTCCCCCGCCTTCTCCATGATTATGAAAAATATATACCTGACCTTTATCTTTAAGAGCATTATAACGCTGTCTGTAAGTATTAATTATTAGTTCCGTTGAGGATAAAGGAAGCTCGTCAAAATTTTTATGATGATCAGGGGAGTGAATTATAAGCTCATGAATTGGCGCAAAGGGAAATTTATTCGGCAAAACGCGTATCTGCCAATTACTGTCCCCTTCTGCTCCGCCAACTCTATAAACTTCCTTTTCTTCTAATTCTTTGCCCGGACAAAACGGACAAACAGGTTCAAATCCTTTTGCAATGTCCGGTCTTTTGGCCCGCCGAGGAGACAAAATAACCCATTTTTTGGAAATTGGATTTTGCAAAAACTGAAAGTCCATAATATTATTTTATCATTTCTTCGTACAATTTTTTATATAGAACAGCGCTTTTATCCCAAGAAAAATCAGTCTTCATCGCACGCCATACCATCTTTTCGTATCGGGAATGATCTTTCCAAACACCTAGGGCTCGCTCTATTGTTTTTTTAAGACGTGCTGATTTTCCTTTCTTAAAAAGAAATCCATTCTTTCCATTCAAGATAGAATCCCTCAATCCTCCGGTATCGCTTGCTATGGGAATTGTCCCATACTTCATTGCGATCATCTGTATCAAACCGCATGGTTCATAACGGGAAGGAATAATTATAAAATCAGACCCTGCGTAAATCTTATGGGCGAGTTCTTCGCTATAGACAATCTCCGCTTTAACCCAGGGAAATTGTTTAGCTATATCCAAAACACTTTCCTGAATAATTGGATTTCCCGCACCCAAAATTATCACATTAATATTCAACGATTCTAAACCAGTAATCGCCTTTATCAAAATATCCAATCCTTTTTGCTTTGCCAATCGACCAACAAAGCAAAAAGTCGTCCTATCTTCTAAACGTAAGCTCTTCAACAAATCTTCTTTGTTGTCTTTTTTGCCACCTTCCCAGTTGCCAACACCGAATTTATGGAAAATAATTTCGTCTGTTGCAGAATTCCAAACATCATAATCAATCCCATTTAATATGCCTATTATTTTGCCGTCGCGCCCTCGATTCGCATCCTCTCTTTTTTTAAGAAAAGATCCTATCGGACTATTGTCATAATCATTTGCAATTTCTTTTGCGTAGGACACGGAAACAGTTGAAACGCGGGTCGCATGAATAATTCCCTCCCCTAAAACATTTATTTCTGTTGCAGGCTTTCCTCTTTTTAATTCTTTTGCTTCCTCATCCTTCATGTTAAGCAGGTCCAAAACTCTCAAGGAACCAATTCCCTGATATAGAAGGTTATGGATGGTCAAAAGTGTTGGAATTGAAGATTTCTCTTTTTGCTTGAGAATAAGAGGGATAAGAGCTGTGTGCCAATCATTACAATGAACCAAGGATGGCGACCAATGGTGATGTTCCGAAACCCAATGAATGAAATGCGTAACTGCAAGACTAAAAAAAGCAAATTGCTCTATTCTTTTATCTTTTCCATTGGAATTGCTTGAAAATAAATACCTTCTATTTCCCAAAAAATAAGCCCTAACGCTGGTATTCGGAAGAAGCGCTGAATAAATACCAATATGTTCTTCCGTTGAGTTAAATTCTATTGCAAACTCGCCTTCCTTTTTAAGATTATATTTTTCTTTTATAACATTGTAGTAAGGAAGCACAATCCGCATGTCAACTCCAATTTTAGACAGGGCTTTGGGCAGAGATTCCATGACATCCCCAAGCCCCCCTTTTTTATAGAACGGCGCCCCCTCGTAACCTGTAATAAGAACGTTTAATTGCTTCATAATTTTATAATTTAGGGGTTTAATTTAGGGGTTAAACCCCTATTTTTGCTTAATATTTCGTTGTAAACGCTTTCGTATCCCTCAATCATTCTGTCAACTGAAAAATTATCCTCAACATGTTTCCGGCAAACTTTCCTATCTATTTCCTCAATCCGCCTAACTGCTTCCACCAATCCTTCTACTCCCTTTTTCTTGATAATCCATGTTCCTTTCCCTGGTCTGTCTTCATCGTCCCGATCTATAATAAATCCTGTCACGCCATCTCGTACTATCTCGGAAACACTTCCCCGATTGTATGCGACAACTGGCGTTCCACACGCCATTGCCTCCGCCATTACCAACCCAAATGGCTCCTCCCAATTTATCGGAAAAAGAAATGCCATTGCATTTTCATAAAGATCGCGCATTTGTTCTCGCGTTAAACTCTGTTCGCTGGATATTCCACCCATAACCTCTATTTTATCCGACAGATTGGGAATAACGAGTTCGTCATAAAATTTCCTGTCCTCTACATTTCCAACAATTTTAAGAGGTACTCCAGACCCTTGCGAAACCTTAATTGCATTAGCTACTCCTTTCGGATCAATAAATTTTCCGTCCTTTTTAGCCTTACTCATCCTACCGACAAAAAGGACATAATCCTTCTTAGGATTATCAATTGGAGTATAAAAAGAAGTGTCAATCCCGTTATAAACGACCTGCGCAGGCAGCTTCAGTCTCTCACGGGCACTTTTTGAAATGCTGATAAGAGAAGATGTCCCCATCGTGTCTGAAAGCGCCATGCGAAGCTCATCTGTAATTTGTCCGTGTATTGTCGTAACAACCGGAACATTAATTGACGATAAGGCAAGCAACGGCAAGAACTCCGGATACATATGATTATGAAGCAAATCAAATTGGTTCTGATATTTAATAAATTCTGTTATTGCATGCGTAATGTAAGCAGTTTCTGTATAGAATGGATTTTCTGTTAATTTATAAAAATTTAAACCTGTCTCAACAACAGGTATAAATTTAATGCCTGGTAAATTTGAATCAGCCGTACCAAAAATGGTTACGTCATGACCTTTGCGAGATAAACCTACGGCAAGATCAGCTATTATTCTATTTCTGCTTACTGTTGTATCGAGGGCAATAGGACGTTTTAATCCTGCTAGAAGTGCTATTCTAAAAGACGCCATGTAATCATTGTATCAAAAATTCCATTTATTGTGTTATACTAATGTCTGTGGAACCAGTTAGTCCCGACGTATCAAAAGAAGGATCCCCAAAACCCGAATCCATAAAAGGAAAGCATTTTGAATATACTTTAGTTTTCGGGCAAGGACCAGTTCAGGAAGTTAACAACGTTCCTCAATCTGGCAGGAAGGGTTTAAATTTTTACTCCAGAATGATATCTCTTGCTGCATCTCAAATGCTCAAGGATGGAATAACTAATAAACTTATTATTTCAGGTGGCACAACTGGCGCTCGGGCAGGAACACCGGAAGCAAAAACGGAAGCTGAATTAATGGCTGATATCATAAGGAAAAAATTAACCACCCTCTCTCCCGATGGAAATTTATATATAGCCAATGGAAAGGAAATTGCCCTAAATTACCCAAACGGAGAAAAAAAACCAAAAGCTATTATCGATAATGAGATCATTCAGGCTTTTGCAGATAAGATCCTAATTGAAAATGAAGCACAAGATACTCTACAAAACTTTGCCTTAATCTTAAATAAATATCTCGATAAGCCTGAACAAGATAGATCTTCTATGGCATTGCTCGGAATCGGATTTCATGCCAAAGACACCTTTAACGGCACCGGAATAGGTAGACTGGAAGTATTAAAAGATATCTTTAGAATTCAAGGTACGGTTTATTCTGCTGAAGAAGTAATCAATGAATTGCTAGTAGAGCAAAACAGATCTTCTCCGCGGGCAAGCCTTGCCAGACTTACCGAACTTGCACAAAATCACGACGTATCACAAATGAAATCTATCCAAGAGCAACTTCTAATTGAAGGGCTACGCAACGGAGAATGGATAAAAGTAATCCCACTTCTGAAAAATGAAGAAAGAGTTAAAGACATGATCGTAAACGATCAATATGTACAAAAAGCGCTCCAGGAGCAATTTGGCTTACAAAAAGAGAACGTTCTCTCCATGAATCTGGCGGAAATTATAGATAAGCTTCAAGCGATCAAAATGAAAGGTACTCCTAAAGAATATGGAGTAATCAAAGAAGCTATTTTTGAAGTATTCTCAAAAATGACGGACGAAAAAGGAACGGACTACCTTAAGCTATACGGAAAAGGAACAATTCCAAGATAAATCTTCCTCAATTGCGCTATCTATTTGGACTCTTGAAGTAAAGCAGAATTATTTGGTATTCCGTTGGGTCCTTTTTCTTTCTTCCCATACATCTCATATAGATATTCAAATTTTCTTCCTATAAGTTCCCATGAAAACTTTTCTTCAACACTTTTCCGTGCATTTTGCCCCATTTTTAATCGAAGACTATGGTTATCGAGAAGTTTGTTTACCTTCTCTACGATCTCACTGCTGTTTCGGGGTCTAACAAAAAAACCATTATATCCTTCCTTAACGGCAAGAGGTATTCCTCCTTTTCGAGTAACAACTACGGGAGTTTGACACGACATCGCCTCAAGAATAACCAAGCCTAACGGCTCATCCCAAACGCTTG
>JBBTZX010000002.1:0-1869 GCA_038061125.1 Patescibacteria group bacterium
TTATTTAAAAAGGAATGTGCGATCCGATGTCTATTTTTAAATCAAGAAATCCTCTTCGGCTTTTGGTGGAGTAGTGACCTGTTGCCAATTGGTCTGTTTTTACAAGAAACACAATTATGTTCCAGCTTTGGCCACTTCCATCTTCCCTAGTTGCTCCACTGACCTTCGCAAGTAATTCAATCTCTTCCTTTGGTCCTGTCGAAAACCTACCTCGGAAGGAAATCGCGATTCTGTTTTTCCAATCTCCGTAGAATAGCGAAGTCGACAACTCAAGGCTAGAGGGTCCATTGGTAATCGTGAAGCGTTCCATACGGAAACTCCCTAAAAAGAACTTTTCCTAGGTTGGTGCAGGAAACGACACCCTTATTGCTTGCGCAACGACCCAATCATACGACTAGGCAAATTGAACTTTGAAACAGGACACTTGGCGGTGTAAAATATTGCCATATGAAAAATAAAAAATTCGTGCACATCAAAAACACTGAACGACTACAAATCGCCTTTCTGCAAGAGAAAAAATATAGTCTAAGAAGTATCGCTACCATGCTTGGTCGTAGTCCCAACACCATCTCAAGTGAAGTTAAAGAGAATGCCATCCGAGGAATTTATGACCCCAAAAAAGCCGACCACAAGGCCTATGTCAAAAGATTAAACTCTAAGTATCAGGGTATGAAAGTAGTGGATAATTATGAATTAAGAAACTACATTGAAGAAAAAATCAGAGACGATTGGAGTCCTGAGCAAATCTCTGGCCGGATAAAGTATGTGGATACTCATATCAATTACATTAGTTGCAAAGGTGTCTACAAATTCGTCTGGAGTGTTTACGGTCGGTGGCTTGAACCTTTTTTAAGATATGGGAGAAAGAAAAGACACTTACTAAATAGCACTAAAAAAGCCCCGCTAGAAAACAGGACTTTCATCGATCAAAGACCAAAAATAGTCGGGAAACGGTCTAGATTCGGAGACTGGGAGGGTGATTTCATTGTTTCGGGCAAAAGTGGTTCTGGTGCACTTTTGGTGCTAGTGGAACGCAAAAGTCGATATGTGTTGATCTTTAAATTAAAAGATCGAAAAGTAGTCACAATCAACGCCGTGCTTCGCAAGGTATTTGGGGCCGGTCAAATTATTGCCAGCTCATTAACCATTGATAATGATATTTGCTTTCGTCACCACGTGCAGATGTCTTCGATTATCGGTGCTCCAATATTTTTTTGTCATCCCTACCACTCTTGGGAAAAAGGTGGGGTGGAAAATATGAATGGATTGATTCGCCAGTATGTCAAAAAGAGTTCTGACATCTCACTTTTGAGCGAAGAATATATCCAAGAGGTAGAAAGAAAATTACAAACTCGACCTCGGAAATGTTTAAGATACAAAACTCCACTCGAAGTCATGACTGAGAATAACCAACTTACTTTTATTAAAAAATGGAGTATTATTAAACAAAAAACACCCAGCTGGGTGTCCTGATTGAGGGGTTAATGCGCCTTCTACTACTATACATAAATCATAAAACCATTATAAAAACTTGTCAATAGCTTGATGGACGCGCTCTAATGTTTTTTCTTGGCCTAAAATTTCGGCGATTTCAAAGGGGCCAGCGGAGGCTGGTTTGCCAGAAAGTGCCACTCTTAATGGCCAGAGCAAATAGCCCTTATTTTCTAATGGATAATTTTTCCCTAAATTAAATAATTTTGCTTCTTGGACTAAAACTTTTTCTAGATTTTCTTTACTCCAGTCTGTGGTTTCAGACAATACTTTTTGAGCAGATGTTAGGGCTTCTTTGACTTCCCTATCCCCCATTTTTTGCCACTTCAATAATTCTTTATCGTAAACTAAATTTTCTTGAAAAAAATAATCAACTAA
>JBBTZX010000003.1:0-6013 GCA_038061125.1 Patescibacteria group bacterium
TTATCGTTTGGGACGAAACAACAGCTCCTTCTTTGGGAAAATCTACTTCCAGAGAAGGACTGATAATTGCGTATCTATACTGAAAAAGTATGTAGGCAAAAAGTATAACTACCAACGATATTACAACTAGAAGTGTATTTTGGATTTTCGCTCCATGAATAGAAAACTCTTCTTTTCTGTCCAACCCTTCAGGCAAAATCCTAAAAATCTTTTCTTCATTAAATTCCCTTCTGAATAACCCAAGTATTTCTTCTTCGTTTAAGCCTAAATGTTTCGCATAATTCCGAACGAAACCTTGAGCATAAGTGCTGGATGGCAATTCCTCATATTCTCCTTTTTCTATTGCCGAAAGATATGAAAACCGAATTCTGGTCGCTTTGGAAATGTCTTCTAAAGAAAGTCCTTTTTTGACGCGTTCGTCATAAAGTCTTTGCCCCGCGCGTATCATTTATTGCCCTTCTTGCAATCCTGCAATAAATTCATCGGCATTTTTAACCAGCACATCTCTTGGCTTCGATCCTTCCGCATGACCAACCACATTTTCCGCTTCCAAACTATCCAAAATACGAGCTGCTCTTGCATACCCTATGGACAATCTCCTTTGGAGAAGTGACGCCGAAGCCCTATCATACTGACAAACAATCCTAATCGCTTCTTGAAAAAGCGGATCTCTGCCATTTACCCCGGGAGAATTTAATCCTTTTTTGAGAATAAACGGCTGGGAGGTAATTTCTTCCGTATATTCAACCGGCGGATTTTTGGATTTAAGGAAATCGACAAGTTTCTTAACTTCTTTATCCGAGACAAATGCTCCCTGAATACGAGTCGGTTTGGCTTGATCCGGAGGAATATACAGCATGTCTCCTTTTCCTAATAATTTTTCTGCTCCCGGCATATCAATAATAACTCTTGAATCAATCATTGAAGAAACATTGAAGGCAATTCTGCAAGGAATATTGGCTTTTATCAACCCTGTTATGACATCAACTGAAGGTCTTTGCGTTGAAACAACCAAATGAATTCCTGTTGCTCTTGCCATTTGCGCCAGACGCGCTATAGAATCTTCAACATCAACCGGGGCGTAAGCCATCAAATCCGCAAGTTCATCAATAAAAATAACTATATAAGGAAGGGCTTGAAATCCGGCCAATTCGTTATAGGAGTCAATATTTCTTACTCCTCTTTCCGCAAAAGTTCTATATCTTTTATCCATCTGATCCAACGCCCACTTCAACGCAGCCAATATCTTCTCTACTTCAACAATTACAGGAGTCATCAGGTGGGGTATGCCGTTATAGCCGGTTAACTCTACTCTTTTGGGATCAATTAAGATTAATTTTAATTCATCCGGAGACGCTCTAAAAAGCAAAGACGTAATAAATGAATTTATAAGAACAGATTTTCCCGATCCTGTTGTTCCGGCAATTAGAACATGAGGCATTTTGGAAATATTGGCAACAACAGGATTGCCGCTTACATCTAGACCCAAAGAGACAACCAGTTTGGATTTCGCCTTAGCCATAACGCTTGCCTCCAACATCGTCTTAAGAGTAACCACTTCAAGACTTCTATTGGGAATTTCAATACCGACTAAATTTCTGCCGGGAATCGGAGCTTCTATCCTTATCTGGCCTGTCGGCGCTTCTGTTGCCAAAGCCAAATCATTGGAAAGACTGGTTATTTTGGAAAGTTTTGTACCAAGGGCAATTTCCAAAGCGTATTGCGTAACTGCAGGACCAAGATTTACCTCGACAACTCTTGCTCCAATACCAAAACTCTGCAATGTTTTTTCTATGGTACTGGCAATCTTTTTTATGTCTCCTCTTTCCGCTTTCTGGGAGGAAGCTTCTGACAGAAGAGTCAAAGGCGGATATTCCCAAATAGCCCCCGATGATAAGGTGTTACTGACAAGCTTATCCGACAGTATGGGCGTTTCTTTTTTAACTGAATTTGAGACTACTGACATTTCTTTTTGCGGATTTGCAAAATCTTTCGATATACCCTTTATGGTCATTGCCCTATCTGAAAGTTTGGGAATTTTGGGAGTTTTGAAAAAGGACAATAAAGCTTTTGGAAAAAGTCTGTAAATATTGCTTCCTATTAAGAGAAAAAATTCTATAATTTGATCTATGGAAGTATCAAAGAACACAATTAGTCCGATCAGTATTCCTACTAGATAAACTACGTAGGCTCCTACATCTGTTAAGACATCGCTTAGGAATTTGAAAAGATATTCTCCGACTGTTCCGCTTCTGGCAAATGCCTCTATGGATAGAAATAAAAGTAAAAATCCGATTGCCACATTTACTCTGGACAAAAACATCCTAAGTCGGAAAAATAGGAAAGCGAAAAATATGAAAACGAAAGGTACAAGAAAAGAAAGGAAGCCAAAATACGTTTCCAAACTATTGTTCATCGTAACGAATATATTTCTGCTTCTGGCGAAAGACAGAAGGAGCATAAATCCCAAGATGAGAAATCCAAATCCGAAAAGAGAGTAGATGGTATTTTGCTTAAGCTTGAATTTGAATTTAGACCTTCTGTAATGTCTTCTCCCCATAGGATTTATTATATACGCTTGAAAATAAGTTAACAAGTTGAAAACTTTTTTATACTTCAAGAACTATGGGGAGGATGAGAGGACGGCGGCGGAGTTCTTTGAAAATTCTTCTTTCTGCAGTTTCTCCTATTAATTTCCTGATATAAATCCAGTTTATAACTTGAGTCTTTTTTCCCGACAAAACTTTATGTAAGTCGTTTAGAAGTTTGGCATTTAATCGGTTTATATCGTATGCGGGAACAAAACCTCTGACGATAATTTCCGGTTTTCCGACAATTGCGCCGGTAGAAGAATCAATTTCTACGATTAGAGTTACAATACCTCCCTCTGATAATTTCTGCCTGTCTCTTAACACAAAACTGTCTATTTTCTCTCCGGAAATTTCATCAACATAAACTTTCTCTATAGGTATCGTACGGCCTAAAGTTACGCCATTGGCGCGGAAAATAACTTCCTTGCCGTTTTCCATAAGAAATACATCGCTTTTTTTATAACCAAGACTTTCTGCCAAATCTCTATAAATAAACATATGTCTTAATGCGCCGCCGATTGGCAGAAGTTTTTTCGGCTTTACCATAGCAATCATCTGTTTAAGTTCCTCTTGGGATCCATGACCTGAAACATGGAATTTATTGCTCACTCTTGAATAAATAACCCGGGCTCCTGATTTGGCAATTTCATCTATCAGTTCATATATTGAAATTTCATTTCCGGGAATAGGATCTGCGGAGAAAATTACCGTATCGTCTTCTTTCAATTTAACTTCTTTTTGCAACCCGTATGCAACTCGAAAAAGAGCAGAATATTCCTGGCCCTGACTGCCTGCGACAATGAAAGTAAGTTTGTTATCGTTATAATTTTTGATCTGGTCTAACTCAACTTCAATCCCCTGTTTTAATTGCATATAGTCTAAGCGCGTTGCGACATCTTTTATTTTCATCAAAGATCTGCCGATAAAACATACTTTTCTTCCAACCATTTCCGAAGCCTTGATAATTTGATTAAGTCTGGCGATGTTGGAAGAATAAGTTGTCACTAAAAATTTCCCTTTGCACCTTTTCATCTCTTCCAGGAAATTATCCAGTAAATTTATATCCGAACCTGTTCTTCCTTCTTTTTCCGCACCTAAACAATCCGACATAAGGCAATAAACTCCTTCGTTGCCAAATTTGGTTATTTTTTCATAGTCTGTTTTTTTGCCATCGAACGGAGTATCGTCAATTTTAAAATCACTGCCATGATAAAAATTAACAACAGGAGTCTTTATGAAGATATTGGAAGTGTCCGGAACAGAATGGGTAATTCTGGCAAAAGAAAATGTAAAATTTCCTAATTTTATTGGTGCGTCGGAAAAATTAACCGTATTTACCTTTCGACCTACTATCCCGAATTCTTTGATTTTCTCATTTGCTAATGCTGCTGTTAAAGGCGAGGCATAGATTGGAAAAGGGGGCAATTGCGGAAGAAGAAAAGGCAATGCGCCGATATGATCTTCGTGTCCGTGACTCAAAACCATACCGATAATCTTACTTCTGGTTTTCTTAAGATAGGAGATGTCGGGGAGCAAAAGATCAACCCCAAGCATAGTTTCATCTGCAAATCCCAATCCGCAATCAACAATAAGAATTTCATCTCTATACCCATAGAGATACATATTCTTGGTAACAGTGCCTATCCCGCCAAGCGGGATAAAAGAAATAAAATCGTTCATATACTTATGATATTACACTAAAAAGAAGAAATCGGAAATATAGTTTTAATAGTGAGGTTTCTTAAACCGCGTCGTGGTCTTGTTTCTCCAATTTCCTGCGCTTTGAGCTTGTCTTTCTCTTCTAAATTGCATTGTTAAAGGATGCGGAGGAGCTACCGGAGTAGATACAGGAGTTGCTGCTGTAGCTGCTACAGGATTAGACACTGGAGCTGAAACTCTTTCTTCAACTCTTCTCGCTGGAAAACTTCTGCCTTGCGGTTTAGATCCATCCAATAACATAGACAAGTTTATGCGTCCCTGTTCATCTACTTCCGACACTCTTATTTTAACTTTCTGGCCTATGGAAACAACATCATTTGGATTTTTGACAAATTCCGCTGCCATTTGGGAAACATGCACCATGCCTTCTTTGCCGGGCAAAAATTCCACAAACGCGCCAAACGGAAGAATTCTTTTTACTTCCCCTTCAAAAATTTCCCCAACGACAATTTCTCTTGTTAATCCCTTGATCCATTCAATGGCTTTTTTGACAGATTCCTCTTCTGTTCCGGAGATAGTTATAGAACCGTCGTCTTCAACATCCACAGTTGCTCCGGTTTGGGCGATTATATTCCTAATTACTCTGCCGCCGGGACCGATAACTTCTCCGATTTTTTCTGTGGCGATATGGAGCTGTTCAATTTTCGGCGCATATGTGGAAAGTTTTTCTCTTGGGGTAGGCAAAACTGCAAGCATCTTTTCCAAAATAAATAATCTGGCTTTTTTTGCTCTTTCAAAAACTTCTTTTATCTGAACCAAAGTTATACCCAAAACTTTTACGTCTAGTTGAATCGCCGTTATTCCGCTGTCTGTTCCTGCTACTTTGAAATCCATATCTCCGGAAAAATCTTCCAGTCCCAGAATATCCGTCAAAATTACATATTTATCCTCTTTACTGACCATTCCCATGGCTATTCCGGCAACAGGTTTTGTGATTGGCACTCCGGCATCCATTAAAGCCAGTGTTGAGCCGCACGTTGCAGCCATTGAAGTGGAACCATTGGAAGACAATATTTCGGAAACAACTCTTATCGTATAAGGAAATTTATCTTGCTTTGGGATCACAGGAAGAAGCGCTCTTTCTGCCAAGGCTCCGTGCCCGACTTCCCGTCTTGACGGTACGCCAACTCTGCCGGTTTCCCCGACTGAATATGGCGGCATTGAATAATGATGAATATATCTCTTTGATTCTTCTCCTTCGGCAGATTCGATTAATTGTTCCAATCTTGGTGAACCAAGGGTAACAACGGTTAATGCTTGTGTGTCTCCTCTTTGGAAAATAGCAGATCCGTGGGTTCGCGGCAACATAGAAACTTCAGCCGAAATTGGCCTGATCTCGTCTATTTTTCTTCCGTCCGGTCTTTCTCCCTTAGAAAGAGTCTTAAGTCTTATGGATTTAAAAAGAATAGATTCAACTACCTTTGCAACCAATTTTTTATCTACGGAAACATCGGGATTGGCAGCTGTTTCGTTTTGAAAAATCGTATCGATAAGAGCATCAGATTCTTCAGCCTTACTTGATTCTTTAACAACTCTGGCTTTCACCAGATTTTCTATTTCTGTTTTGTATGTTTTCTCAACTCTTGCAAGAAGCTCCAAATATGCCGTATTAGGCGCCACTTTCTCTTTTGGCGCTCCAACTTTTTTGGTAAAATCTTCTATGGCTTCTACAATTTTCTTTATTTCTTCTTGAGCTTTTTCAA
>JBBTZX010000004.1:0-8351 GCA_038061125.1 Patescibacteria group bacterium
CGCCAAGTCACGTGATGTTTATTCTTTGCACCACTGAACCGCACAAAGTTCCGGCAACTATAGTTTCCCGATGTTTCCATATCGCTTTTAAAAAAGCAGAACCGTTGGAACTTGTCAGGTCGTTTAAAAGAATTGCCAAAAAAGAAAAATTAAATATTGACATTGAGGCTTTGGAAGTTATTGCAAGCCTATCGGACGGGAGTTTTAGGGATGGAGTAAAAATTTTGGAGGAAGTGGTGGGTTTTGCCGGACGAAAAAAAATTACCAAAAAGCTTATTGAAGAAAGATATCAAATTTCCAATTTGGAACACCAAGTTTCCCAAATGATTAAATTCCTGGAAGAGAAAAATACGGCTTCGGCTCTCAAATTAATAAGCGAACTGACAAAACAGGGTTTGGATATGAAATATCTGCTGGAACAGATTATCGAAAAGTTGCACTTATTACTTCTTGCTAGAGCAGGTGTAATAAAAGAAACCAAAAATTTTGGTAGCAATTTGCAGATAGAAGAAATTAAGAGATTGGTGGAATTGCTGGTAAAAGCGCATCAGGAATTAAAATATGCGATTTTACCCCAACTTCCGCTTGAAATGGTAATAATTGAGTGGGGAGAAAAAGAAAGAACCGACAATCTGTCGCACATTGCAGATGACGCTCGCTTAATTTCTTCTGAAAAACAATCAAGTCCCCGCTCGCTAAGTGAAAGCCTTTCTTTAGCTTTGGATAATAAATTAGATAAGAACAAAACGGCTTTCAGTTCATCTGCAAGTGAACAGCTAGTCGGTTCTTCAAAGAAAGAGGATAAAAACAATTTTTGGATAAAATTCATAGAAAAAGTCAGACCGTACAATCATTCGGTGGCCGGAGTTTTGCGCGGCTGTTCTCTGAAAGATTATAATGAAGATAAGCTTGTCATAGAAACGAAATTTAAATTTCACAAAGAGCGATTGGATGAAAGGAAAGTTAGGGATATTTTGGAAAAAGCATCGGAGGATATTACAGGTAAAAAAGTTGAAGTATCGGTTATATTAAAAGGTTAATTCTAAGAAACGCTAGGATCATCGTTATTTGGGTAGAACCTACTCACAATGCCTTCCTTTATTGCTCTTATATGATCTTGTTTTGGGTTGTTCAGGAGATGTTGGTTTTTGTATCTGTGTTATTCCTTCTGTCATAAAGCGATTATATCAACCTGGAGCACGATACTCAAATGTGCTAAAATACTATAAATGGTACGAACCCGCCTAAGCTTACTTCTAGTCTTACCTACTATTCGTAGCGCGACTCGAAGAGCGCTTTAGCGGCGGGCAAGGGGGGTGAAAAAGTTATGTTTAATCCATTCAAGCAAATTGGAGATATCAAAAAAATGCGAGATCAGGCAATGGCAATTCAAAGAGAGCTTCAGGCTGAAGAAATTGCAGTTGAGAGAAATGGAGTGGCGATTTTGATAACAGGAGACCAAAAAATAATAAGCCTTGCTTCCAACGGACGCTCCGATGAGGATGTCAAAGAAGCGGTAAATGAGGCAATTAAAAAAGCTCAAGAAGTTGCAGCTCGCAAACTTTCGCAAATGGGTGGAGGATTGGGGGGATTATTAGGAGGCGGAAATTAAATAAAAACCAGTCAATATTCCTGTTGATTAGTAATGAGTCCAATAGTAGAATAGGGTTATGAAGATATTTAGCGGAACTTCCAATGAGCCTTTGGCGAAAAAAATTGCTGAAGGCCTAAGGCTTACCTTATCTCCTCTGGAAATCCACATTTTTCCTGACGGTGAAAAAAGAGTAAGAGCGGTAGATGAAGTAGTGGACGAAAATTGCATAGTTGTCCAAAGCACATCCCCAAATGTTAACGAAAATTACATCGAGCTTTTTTTTATCGTGGACGCTTTGAAACGAAGCGGAGCAAAATCCGTAACAGCAATTATTCCTTATCTTGGCTATCAAAGACAAGATCATGTGTTTCGAGAAGGAGAAGCAGTTTCCATAGAGGTTATGATAAAAACTCTGCAGGCGTCCGGAGTAGATAAAATTATCACTTTTGACCTTCATTCCATAAAAATTCCGGAGTTTTTTGCAATTCCCATAGCCCATTTATCTGCTTTGCCGCTTTTCGCCGAGAAAATAAGGGCAATATCGGAGGGGGGAGCACTATCCGGAGCGTCGCCAATTTTGATTTCTCCTGATATGGGTGGAATAAGACGAGTGAAATTGCTCTCGGAACTTTTGGGAGATATGCCGTATGCAAGCATAGAAAAGGACAGAAATTTAAAAACAGGAGAAATTAAAATTAAAAATATCCATGTGGCGCCAAATATTCAGCTCAAAGGACGTTTCGCCTTTATCGTGGATGATATGATCGCAAGCGGGGGAACCATGGATAAAGCAGTAAATTTCTTGAAGAAAAAAGGAATAGCGAAAGTTTGGATTTTCGCAACACATGCGATTTTTGCCGAGAACGCTAAATTAATTTTGAAGAAAATAAAGGCAGAAAGTATATTCGTTACCAACAGCGTTTTTATACCTCAAGAAAAACAATTTCCCAAGCTCCAGATTCTTTCAATCGCCAGAATAGTAATTGAGAATTTATGAAAATCCCAAAAGCCATACAGAATCTCATAGAGGCATTTGAGAGATTGCCCGGCATTGGACCTAAAACTGCGCAAAGACTTACGTTTTATCTTTTGCATGTTCCTCAAGGTGAATTGGATAAATTTGCATCTTCAGTTCAAAGCCTAAAGAAAGAAACAGTTATTTGTTCATCCTGTTTTTCAATCGGCGAGAGTGATCCATGCGACATATGCTCGGATGAAACAAGGGACAGTTCGACTATTTGCGTGGTAGAAGAGCCATTGGACATTATCGCTTTGGAAAAAAACGGACAATACAAAGGACTTTATCATGTACTTCATGGAAGAATAGATCCGCTTAACAATATCGGACCGGATGAAATTTATATCAAACAACTTCTAGATAGAATTATGAATAACGAATCAAGAATTAAGGAAATTATACTTGCTACAAATCCGACGATGGAGGGTGAGGGAACGGCAATGTACATTGCTAAGCAATTGAAAATTGATCCTTCGACAAGCTCAGGAGGAAAATTGAAAATTACTAGGATTGGGCGGGGACTGCCTGTCGGAGCAGATATAGAATATGCAGATGAAGTAACGCTCCAAAGGGCGATGGAGGGAAGACAGGAGTATTAATATTAGGCTTTTTGGAGAAATTCGGGCACACTAATTCCCCACGGTTGGAGATGTTTTCTTTTGGCGTCAGCATCAGTAAGCGCTACTTTAATAAAACCGTCTTTCCTGTAAATATAATAACCCATTTGTTTAAATGCGTAATTTAGGCCTTGCGTATCTTGAGGGTTTTTTGCCTTTCCCAACATAACAGAAGATTTTTCATGAAGCTGAAAAGTTAAGGCTTTGTTGGAAAATTCAGGTAACGATTCGTTTGTTGTTCCAGCTCTATCGCACATATTTTGCGTTATTAATCCTGCGGTATCGTAAGGTCTATCTTTGTCGGTAGGAATAGTTATCCAAAATTGACCAAGAAGCATTGAGTTTAAATAATCGTCATTCTTCATAGAGAGAGACTCTCTTGGTGGTAGAGATACATTTAATTCGGTTAGCCGATAATTATCCATAGGATCATAAGCAGCAGCAACAACCCTACCCTGTATAACGCCGGCAATCCTTATTAGAGACGGAGATATTTTTATTTCTCCGTCAATAACTTTTGCTTGTCTTGCAATTTCCAAAGTAACAGCTGCATCGTCTAAATTGTTTCTCATTGGGGCTTCTCTTCGTTTATAATTAGGATATTTGCCCAGAAGCAGTAATGGCAATGTGTCTTCGTAGCTGTTGACGAGAGCCCAATCTAGCGACCACAAGTCAAAATTATTAGTTAGAATAGGTGGGATACTGACGCCCGTATTTGTAGCAACAAAAAGCTCGACTGCGGTAAAAGGCGACGGTCGTTTTTCGCGTACTGTGGCAGTTTCAAGTAGATTAGAAAGGTAAAAATTACCCATTCTCTTTCTTCCTGCTGCATCCGGTGAGCAAAGAGCACCCCTCTCTAAAGGTTGTCCTGCCATAGGCTTGCTTTATATCATATTGCTTTTGGAATGTCAAAAAAAATGAGAATTTGGATTAGCTTTTAGCAAAGCCACATTTCTTATAATGATACCAAGCTCTTGACAATTCACTTTAATAATATATATCATTTAAGTATTGATATGACCCAAATTTCTAAATATCCAATTCACAAAGATGTCGAGAAAAGAATGTTTGAGGTTCTTCGAGAGACGATTTCTCATTTAACAAACGCAGCAGAAATAGAGGATTTTTTAACTGATTTTCTTTCGCCTGTTGAGAAGATTATGCTGGCCAAACGCCTGTCTATAGCGGTTCTTTTACATAAGGGATACAGATACGAAACTATAGCAGGGATTTTAAGAGTTACGCCTCCAACTATAGCAACAGTTAGCATGCTTCTTAAATATTCGGGTAAGGGTTACAAAAAGGCAGTAGGAAAAATAGCGGCAAACGAAAAAATAAATCTATTTTGGGAAAAGGTGGGGGATATGCTATCTAAAATACCCTCTTCAAAAGGAAGCGACTGGGCATATCAGAGAAAAGAATACGAAAAAAAGAAAAGGGCTCGCAAAAAGGCATTCTAGCATTTCGCTTAAATGATATATATCATTTAAGTATTTATAGTATTGGAGTTTTTGAAACAGTTAAGGTAAGATAAATACGACTAAATAAATTTGTATTAATTCGCATATGGATGATAGCGGAATTTTGGGTAAAGCATTGGGGCAGTTGGGGACTATTGCCAAAAAAACAGGTGAAGAAATTGTAAAGAAACCTGAAGAAATGGCAGGAGATGTCGCTTCGGAGTTTGGTTTGAAAACCGATGCTGCTCCTCAAGCTCCCAAACCGGAAGTTTCCGATGAACAGGCTACGAAAGAAGTTGTAAGAAGTTTGTATGCGCCAAGCGAGAAGCAAAAACCTACTTCGCAATCTCCAAAACCCGATGACACTGAATTTGCCAAACAAATCGCTGGCGAAACTCCGGAAGAACAGCGAAAACTTATTGCTCTTAGGCAACAGCTGCATAAAGAGTATTATGAAAAATTAGTTAATCCGCCAAAATCCCAAGAAGAAAGACCGGCGGAGAAAGTGGAAAAGGAAAAAAAGCAGGAAATGTCAGAGCTTCAGCAAAAAGAAGAGAAAAAACCGCCGGCTTTAATTCAAAGAGCAAGAGAAAGAGTGGAAAAATTTCCCGGCGCGTCGGGATAGTTTGCTGAGGTCAGAACTAAATTTTTAATATGTTGAAAATTTATAATACATTATCAAAAAAGGTTGAGGAGTTTAAGCCGATTGATTCCCCAAAAGTTGGTATGTATACCTGCGGACCGACAGTCTACGACTATATGCACATCGGAAATCTTAGGACTTTGGTTTTGTCGGATATTTTACTTAGGGTGCTTAATTATAATGGCTATCGGGTAAAGTCGGTTCAAAACATTACGGATATTGACGATAAGATTATCAAGAAAGCCAAAGAGAGAAATGAGGGCATTGGGGAAGTTGCGAAAGAATTTACCAAATATTTTCTGGAAGATGTGGCTAAATTAAATATCTCAATAGAAGATATTGTTAGTCCGCGGGCAACAGATTACATTCCCCAAATGATTGAATATGTCCAAAGTCTTATTGAAAAGAAATTTGCTTATGAAAAAGACGGCTCGGTATACTTTGATATTACGAAATTTCCGCGGTATGGAAAATTGTCAGGGATTTCTGCAAAAGAGTTAAAAACAGGGACAAGAGGTCTTTCCGATAATTACACAAAAGATGATATTACGGATTTTGCTCTTTGGAAAAAGGATGACGAGTTTGGCGTGACAAGTCCATGGGGAAAGGGAAGACCTGGTTGGCATATTGAGTGTTCGGTTATGAGCCAGGCGAATTTGGGAGACAGTTTTGATATTCATGCCGGAGGAGTAGACTTAATTTTCCCGCATCACGAGAATGAGATAGCCCAAAGTGAAGCTAAAACCGGCAAAAAATTTGTAAATTATTTTGTCCACGGCGCACATCTTCTGGTTGATGGAGCCAAAATGAGTAAGTCTTTGGGTAATTTCCATACGCTTTCAGATTTGATTAAAAGAGGGTTTGAGCCTTTGGCGCTTAGATATCTTTATCTGCAAACTCATTACCGGCAGGAAATGAATTTCACCTTTGAGGCTTTGGAGGCAGCGCAAACCGCATTGAACCGTTTGAGGGAAGATATTTCCAATTGGGGAAAGCCGAAGGTGGGGTGCGCGGAGTTTGAAGAGAGATTTCTGCAGGCGATTAACAATGATTTGAATATGCCGGAAGCCCTTTCTACTGTTTGGGAATTAGTGAAATCGGATTATCCGACATCTGCCAAAGCGGAAAGTTTGTTCAAAATGGATCAAGTTTTGGGCTTAAATCTTGGACAAGAACAAAAACTTGAAATACCTGAAGAGATAATGAAAATGGTCAAAGAGCGGGAGGAGCTAAGGAAAATTCAGAGTTATCATTTGGCAGATCAAATGAGAGTCAGAATTAAGAAATTAGGCTACAATGTTTTGGATACGGAAAAAGGCTCGCTAATAAAAAAGCTTTAAAAATAGTATGGATACTTCTTGGCAGAAAGTTTCCGGGTGGTACAAAAATCTGGTCAAGGAAAAGGGACATTATTTTCACGAGCATTTGGTTCTCCCGAAATCATTAAGTCTTCTTTCTCTAGATAGCACAAGCACTCTTTTGGATTTGGGATGCGGAGAGGGAGTTTTGGCAAGGGCAATCCCGAAGAATATTTATTATCAGGGGATTGATATCGCGGCTTCTTTGATAGCTTATGCTAAGAAAAGCGATCACAACCCCTTGCATAAATATGCGGTTGGAAACGTCACCAGACCTCTTCCGATATCAAAAAAAGATTTTACTCATGCTGTTTTTATTCTCGCTCTGCAGAATATTTCCGAGCCTTTTTTGGCGCTGCAAACTGCAGTAGCCTATCTTAAAAAAGGAGGCAAATTATTGATAGTTTTGAACCATCCATATTTCCGAATTCCCAGGCAAACCTCTTGGGGAATTGACGAGAAAAATAAAACCCAATACAGAAGAATCGACCGTTATTTAACTCCTTTAAAAATTCCGATAAATATGCATCCCGGCGAAAAAGATTCTCCGGTGACTTGGTCTTTCCATTTCCCGCTTTCCGATTACAGTAAATTTTTGTACGATTCAGGCTTGGTAATTGGGAAAAGAGAGGAGTGGGCTTCGGACAAAATAAGTGTGGGAAAAGCGGCGAAAATGGAAAATAGAAGCCGGGAAGAATTCCCTCTTTTCATGGCAATCCTAGCGGAAAAAACTGTTTAAGCTGAAATATTGATATAATATAAGTTATGGATTTTGGATTTATCATTTTAACTATTCTTGGGCTTTCGCTGTTTGAGATAATCACCAGTGTTGATAACGCCATTATCAATGCGGAAGTATTAAGGGGCATGAGCCAAAGAGCAAGAAAATGGTTTCTCTTGTGGGGTTTTCTTTTTGCCGTCTTTGTAGTACGAGGTTTACTGCCGCTTCTTATTGTATGGATTGCGAATCCCCAGCTTGGCATAATCGGGATATTTTTGGGAGCATTTTCTTCAGATCCCCAGATCGCAGAAGCTGTTGAAAAAACATCGCCTTTTCTTCTTTTGGGTGGAGGAGTATTCCTTTTATTTCTATTTTTCAACTGGCTGTTTTTGGAGCCTAAGAATTTCGGATTAAAAGGAGAACGATTTTTTCAAACCCAAGGAGCTTGGTTTTTTGCCATTGTTTCTATTCTTCTTGCCTTAATAGTGTGGTTTGCTCTGCAAAAAGATCCTATGCTTGCCTTTGCCGCAGTTGTGGGCTCTACGGCATTTTTTATTATTCATGGATTCAGGCAATTCGCAGAAGAACAAGAAAGAAAGCTTATTGCCGGACGTATGTCGGATATAAGTAAGATTGCCTATCTTGAGGTTTTGGATTCAACTTTTTCAATAGACGGAGTAATAGGAGCATTTGCTTTTACATTTTCAATACCGTTAATTCTTTTGGGAAATGGTCTTGGAGCCTTGGTTCTTCGGAAGCTGACGGTAAGCAATATAGAAAGAATAAAAAAGTATAAATATTTAAAAAACGGTGCGATGTATTCAATATTATTTTTGGGAATAATAATGATTTTAGACAGTTTTGGATTCTATATTCCCAACTTCGTTTCTCCTATTATCGCTTTTGGAACAGTTGGCTATTTTTTCCTCAAATCCAAAGC
>JBBTZX010000005.1:0-2712 GCA_038061125.1 Patescibacteria group bacterium
TTTTCCCATTAAGTTAGGTTTTATTTGATCTTCTATGTTTTTTATGGCTGTTAAAGCACCCATCCCATTAAAGCGGTTTTGGTCATGGTCTTTGATTTCTGCAGCCTCATAAATGCCAGTTTGGCTTCCTGTTGGGCTGGACGCAATTCCCGAAGATCCGTCGTTTAAGACAACGGTTGCTTCAACCGTAGGAATTCCTTGGGAATTAAGTATTTCTCTTGCAATAATATCTTTAATTTTCGCCATATTATTTTACGCAAAACTTCCTTTATAAACTTCTCCTAGCGTGCAATTTATTGTTGCGGCAACTCCATCTTTTAATATTTTCGTAGCTACCTTCGTATCTGTCAATACAGGCATTGAAGACAGCTTAAGATATTTATGGTTTTGCTGTTTTTTTATTGCCTTGTCAATTATTAAGCCTTTGGTTTTTAGCAAAAATGGCAGCATGTTGTCGTTAATAAAGGACGCTACAGCTATATCTCCACTTTTCAAATTAGATATATCTTTTTGAGTAATTACTTTTTTAACAAAACCTGTTGTTACTCCCCTGCCAAATGAAAAACCTTTCAGTAGGGGAGAGCTGGAAACTTTTTTACCAGCTTGATTATGGAACGTAATCGGTTTTATTTTCGTAAAATAGACTTTGTTTTCGTAGATAGCCCAATTTATTTCTTGGGGAAAATAAAGATACTTCTTTAGCTTCTTTCCAAGCAGAACTAACTCCGTAATTTGGCTATTGCTTATGGTATGTTTTGAGATATTAAAACCATCAGTAGACATTATGCCTGATACGGAATTTTCCAAAACTTTAGAGACTATAATGGAGGGATATTCCTCCGGAGAAAAAATAGAGGACCAAATTAATTTAATTTTTTCCAAAAGAGCTGATTCGCCTTTTATATTTTTCAACTTCTTCCCCATAAAATGCTTATCTAAATGTGAAGTTTCCAAATCAACAAAACTATCTTTCAATAATCCTCCAAGTTGCCCGTAGGCTTTAAATATTTTGTGAGCGAATGTTCTCGGCATTTGCCCGGCTAAAATATAATTTTGTATATGCTGAATAATTTCTTTTACTGATTTTTGGTCATTGTAATTAATGACGTTTAAGAGATGCTTGATTTTGGTTTCGAGATTATTATATTTGAGAAACTCCTTGTATGCGTCCGAGGTTACAATAAACGCAGGCGGAAACGGGAAGCCGGAACCGACAAGATCTGCCAAAAAAGCTGCTTTAGTTCCAACCAGATATGCGTCTTCTGCTTTTGCGTTATCTATCCACACCAATACACTTGAGGAATCTTGCATATATTTTATTATGGGGAGTTTTTAAAAAATTATCAAGAAGCTCAGAAAAAGCTTTTTATATAATTAACAAGTTCGTCCTTTTTCTCTTCCATAGTTTTTTTATCGTAAGATTCTACATTTAGTCTAAGAAGTGGTTCCGTATTCGATGTGCGCAGCGAAAATCTCCAATTCGGATAGTCTACGGCAGCACCGTCTAAAGTATCTAGTTTCCCATCCCTATACTTCTTTTTTGCACCTTCAATAATATCTTTTGCATTATAAACTTTAAAATTAATTTCACCCGATTCAAAACTTCTTTGTAAATCCTTGACCACTTCGGAAAATGGCTTTCCTAATTCACCTAAAACTTTTAGTACGACTAACATTATTGTTACTTGAGATTCAGCATTACCGGTTGCTTTGAAATAATAATGAGCAGAAGATTCTCCCGCAAATATAGCTCCTGTTTTTTCCATCTGTTCCGTAATAAACGCATGCCCGACCTTTGTTATTCCATATTTTCCTCCATTTTCTTCAATAACTTTTTTTGGGGTAAGGATATACCGAATATCAAAAAGTACCGTTGATTCTGGGTATTCTTTTAATAATTCTCTGGCAACAAGAGCTGTAATTACCGTTGGCGGTACAGCTTGCCCTTTTTCGTCGATAAAGAAAAGTCTGTCTCCGTCTCCATCAGGAGCAAGACCTAAATCCGCTTTTTCTTCCAAAACTCTTTTTTGCAAATCAACAAGATTTTTTGCTTGAAATGGATCCGGCTGATGGACAGGAAATGTACCATCCAGTTCGAAATTCATTCGTACCAAATCCGTAGGGTATTTTCTTACAAATGCATCAATATACGTTCCTCCCATAGCGTTTGCAGGATCGGCTACTATTTTAAATTTTTTTATTTGCGGGTTTCCTAAAATTTTAGCGGCGTTTTCGACTTCGTCTTCCAGAACATGGGTTTTTACGGTTACTGTGCCTTTTTTATTTGTTGGCAAATCAATACCTGAAATTGCATAATTTTTAATCTCCTCCATGCCGGTTTGTTTACCGATTTTGATTAACCCATTGGCGCTATACATAACAAACTTTGCTCCGTTGTATTCTTTTGGATTGTGAGAAGCAGTAATTTGAATTCCGCAATCATACTTGTAATTAAATACCGCAAAATAAAACGTAGGAGTCGACATAAGACCCATATCTATAACGTTTGCGCCAAGAGATATTAAAGTTTCAATTGCAATTTTATAAAAAGCAGGAGAGGAAATACGCATATCTCTTGCCAGAGCCACTGTAAAGTTTTCCTTATCTATTTTTGTAGTGAAGAATTTATAAATAGCCTTTATGATTTCAGCTATATTTTCTTCGTTTATTTGGTCGGGGTAAATGGCACGGATATCGTATGATTTAAAAATA
>JBBTZX010000005.1:2812-8232 GCA_038061125.1 Patescibacteria group bacterium
AGAAAAAAGTCAATGGATTGGATAAGAGATAGCGACGAACCTCCTGTTTTTTGAGCAAGGTCTATATCATAAAGTTTCTGGTATATACTTTTCAATTGCTCTTTGGAAAAATAACTTGCTTGCCTTTTTAATTTACCCTCCTGCCAAGGCGCCAAACGTGACGCTTCTTCTATAGAAGTCTTTAACTCACTTGATACTGAAATTAGAAGTCTAAATTGCCGAACTAACATAAAAAGCAAAATTTCCGGTTCAGACGCCTGCAATGCCTGATGAAAAAAATCAACTGCGTTTATGCCAATACCCGGTTTTAGTGAATCCAGAAATAGGAAAATTGCTTGAGGAATTTTGAAAGTTTTTACAACTACGTTTTTAAATAAGGAAAGTATTCTTTTGGAAATTTCCTTTCTCTCCCAAAAAAATAATCTTGTGTCCTTCTCATGATTATTTATTAATTCTATAATTTGCTTAGCGCTAGGGTCAATTTTTCCAGATTTAGATAAAAAATTCTCAATAAATATAGTTTTTGTGTCGCTAAAAAGCGCAGATCCATTCAAGTTTTGGGCAAGATCAGATATGTTTATTTCCGTATTTAAAACAACAAATTCCTTTGTGCTCTCTTTTTGTTCCTGGAGATATTTCCTGGATGTTGCTATATCATCTCCGTGAATGATGGTAATCATATTTTACTTTTGTACTCCTCAAACAATTTATTTACGAGCGAACCGATATGCCGGCTTCTATTTCTATGCGGGAGAAGCGCACCGGAAAAGTTTTTTGGAATATGTAATAGCTCATGGATTAACACTTTTTTCTTTTCATCATCGTTAAGCTTATCGAAATGACTGGACAAGACTTCAATTACGTATGCAGGTTTTATCTTTAAGACTGTTTGAAAAATTTTGGGGAAAGACCAAATTCTTGCATAAGATCTTGATTTGGAACCGTTTGTTCTGTAACAGAATATTCTGGAGTAATTAACATGGGGGAAATCCAAAACGCTTATTAAAGCTTTTATTATTTTCCGTACGTCTTTTGCTTCACTCCATTCCAATTTTGAATTTTGCATTTTTAAGTGTGTTTATCTGCAACGTATGATGCTCCGTAAGCTTCCGGTTTGGTTTTGGCAACAAATCCATTTCCTGTTACCATTCCCACCACTTCCTTTATCATATCACGGGTATCTCCGTGCTCCCCAACGTCAATGTGAATCTCAAGATTATAGCGCGGAGAATGTCCGTTTAGGTGTTTTTTAAGAAGGGGGACAAAACCTGTAGCAAACGTAAGAGAGCTCATTGTTTCAGCGTAAATTTTCTCTCTTAAGCTATGTATGTCCGACATCTCATTACTTTTCCAAAAATATTTTCCTCCGAATCCCTGACGGTGTACCAAAACCGCGGTTACGAGATTAATCTGAGTTCTGTTTTTTCCAAACCCATTTTTCTCTCTTGAATCAGTTCCGATAACTAAACTATACGTTGCATTTGGTTCTTCCTCAAGAAAAGACTTGATTATTTTTATTACCTCTTCTGTTTCCAAAACCCCATGGGTAAAACTTTGTAACAGATTTGTTGTAGATTTATCCATATGCTATTTGGGGATATAATTATATCACAATCAATTTCTAAAAAGCCACTTCATGAAAGATTTAATAATGTTAAGTTCTGAAGCATATATCGTAGGTGCATTATTTACGTCTTCATGTGAAAATCTTTTTTTCGTCAGATTTTCTTCTTTGGGGTTTTGTATGCTTAAAGCCAATAATTTTTCCGATAATATCGGCTGGCCTTTTTCTTTGGGAATTTGCTGAAAGGATTTATATTCTTCGTTCGGATTATTATTTTTATCCAAGAAGGAAAATTGCGAAAATGGTTCGGTTTGAGCGCTAAACAAAAACGGAGTAACCGCTACGATTCCATCATCCAACCAGACATTTCCAAATGCTTCTTTGTAGAAGGAGGCAGATGTCTTAGACGAGATTTTGTTTTTGGACCAACCTGTTTCTGTAATAAATATTGGCAATATCCTTCCTGACAAATCATAGATTAGGTTTCTTTCATGCCTAAAGCTCGCTACGCTTGTAAGGCTATTGCTCTTGGGACTTTGGGAAAATCCGGGATTAGGATAAGCATGGCTCGCAAATCCATCTATTGTGCTAAATATATTAGGATTTTCATCAGCCATTTTTCTTAAAAACGTGTACTCGTTCATGCTATCCTTAGAGTCTGCGGCAGCATTATCAAGTCCTGCGGAAATAATGAAAAAATCTGGGTTTCTCGATTTAAAAGCAGTCACCGAAAAATCAAGTATTTGAGCGTATTCTTGAGGATTTGAACTGCCGCCCCATTCGTCGTTTCTATTGGGTTCGTTAAATACGACAATATATCTATTTTTGGTCGGCCAGTCTAAGGAATTAAGAAAATTTGCGAAATCCACTATATCTTCATTCGTAGGCTTTTGCCAAAATTTTGTTTGAAAATAGTCTCCGGCAGTAGCAAGGCGTATGATAGGTATAAGATGCAGGCTAGCTGCTTTATCCATAAATTTTTGCCACTTCTCTAAATCCCTATCTCCTGCCTGAATGGGAATAGTTATGTATCCCCAATCTCCGCCTGTCGAGTTAACCAGACGGGATGCATCATCAATTTCCGATGGAAACAATATATGAATTCCGAATTTATTGTTTTGATTTTTGAGAGGATCAACTAGCGCACTTGCGTTGTTAACATTTATAGTAATTGTCATTACAATGGCAAGAAGGACGGCGAAAATTATTTTTTTCATGCAATATATTATACACCCACAAAGCCAGTTGAAGCTTAAATTTTGAATCCTAAGATAAGAAGAATTTGCTTCAAAGAATGTTTGGGGATATTGTTAGAACGCTCAAGAATAAAAGAAAGCACAAGGGGAGTATTTATGTCATCATCCATTAGCTTTATAAATTTGTCCATAGAAATTTGGTCAGTTTTATTATTATTCCTTGAATCTCCGTTTATTATGTTTTTAATCGTTTTCCAATTATCTTGGGCCAAGATTATATCTTTTTCGTAGAATTCCCAAGCCTTTCTATAATGATGAGAAAGAAGAAGCCATCTGATTGCATTAGGGGAATATTTATGCAGAAGATCGGATACCATAATGAGATTGCCTAAAGACTTGGACATTTTCTTTCCTTGATAGGCAACAGGAGCCGTATGCATCCAATATTTAGCAAAAGGTATTTTTCCGCTTGCTCCTTCAGACTGGGCAATTTCACTTTCATGATGAGGATAAATTAGGTCAACTCCTCCACCATGAATATCGAATTGGTCACCCAAAGAAAACATAGACATCGCAGAACATTCTATATGCCAGCCCGGTCGGCCTTCGCCAAAAGGACTTTCGAAAGAAGGAATATGTTTCGGTTGATTTGAAGAAGTAGCTCTCCATAACGTAATATCCAAAGGATGCTTTTTATCTACATTTTCTACATCCTCATCGAATTCTTTGGCTAATTTTACCATCTGTGAAGCATTTAATTTAGATAATTTTCCGAAGTCTTTTTTCATCGAGATATTAAAATAAACGCTGCCGTTTTTCTCGTAAGCAAAACCATTATCCAGTAATTTTTGTATTAAATTTATCATTGAGGGAATATTTTCAGATGCCTTCACATAATTTGTCGGCATAATCCAATTAAGGCTTTTCATGTCACCTAAAAAGCGCTTTGTCCAAAAATCTGCTAGTTTCTGCCAAGGGATATTCTGTTCTTCTGCGCGCTGTAAAATATCTTTATCTCTATCATTAATATCTGTCACGTTTTGCGTATATTTAACTTTGTATCCCTTAAAGATTAAATATCTTATCAGCGCATCGTAGAAAATATAAGAAAAAGCATGACCAAGGTGAGTTGTGTCGTATGGAGTTATGCCGCAGACGTAAATTTTTACTTCTTTATTCTTCAACGGAGAAAAGGTTTCTTTTTTTCCGGAAAGAGAGTTATATATTTTCAGCATAAAATTTATTTTACCATATTGATGTATAATTAATTTCAAATAGTGAAAAAGTTAATCTTGTTGTTCTTGTCGTGGCGGATATTTTTACTTATTCCTCTTACTGCAAGTAATTATTTCCTGCATCCAAGGGAAGGATTTGGATACACATTAACCTTGCATTTCTTAACCGAAAGCAATCCTATATCCAACTTTCTTTTGTATCCGTGGGGAAATTTTGACGGCATATATTATTTACTTATTGCGGCACAAGGTTACACTGTGAATGCAGGATTTTTCCCTCTTTTTCCTTTATCCGTAAAAATCGCAAGTTCAATTTTTGGGACTGTTTTACCTTTTGATCCGAGACAGTATTTTACTGCCTTAATCCTTGTCTCAATCTATTTCTCCCTATCTATTGTTATTATGTATAAATTAATTCTAATTGATTTTAAGAAAAGCATAGCAATTTGGAGTATTATTTTTATGCTTGTTTTTCCAACCTCTTTTTTCTTCGCAACTATATATTCTGAAAGCCTATTTTTGCTTCTAACTTTGCTTTGTTTTTATTTCGCCAGAGAGAAAAAGTGGCTTATAGCTTCTATGCTTGGGGCTTTACTTACCGCAACACGAATTGTCGGGATTGCTATAATTCCTGCTTTATTATATGAATTTATAAAAGAAGAAAAATCTTTTCTTAAGACGAAAGCTTTATCTTTGCTAGTTGCCCCCTTAGGGTTATTAGCGTATACGATCTTTAATCTTTCCAAATGGGGGAATGCCTTATATTTCGTTCAAGCCCAGGGAAATTTACAAAATAACAGAACTGTAAATTCAATAGTACTTTTTCCTCAAACAATATATAGGTACGCAAAAATTCTGACAAGTGTTTCCCTGTCTCAATACGAATGGTGGATAGCTCTCCTGGAAATTTGCGTATTTATTTTCGCTGGCGTATTTCTTTTTGTCGCCTGGAAAAAGAAAGTGCGTTTCTCATATATTTTATTTTCCGTAATCGCATTTCTCATTCCATCTTTTACGGGTACATTCAGCGCTCTCCCAAGATACGTTTTAATACTTTTTCCAATTTTTATCGGACTTGCTCTTTTAAGAAATAAGGCTATAAAAATCTCCTATGCTGTAATCGGCTTAACCTTATTATTTATTTTGTTTATGCTGTTTTCAAAAGGGTATTTCGTTGGGTAAATAGTTTTATACTTAAGCTATCCCAACCCTCTTTGATCTTTGAAGAATTTCCAAAAATGATATTACGGCAAGTAAAGTCATTGCCAAGAACAAATATTCAAAGCCAAGCTTTGTGACGATTAATCCCCCCATCATAGTTCCTACTGCCGTAACAATGTTCGCGATTAGTCTCCAATCGGCATATTCTTGTACGTGATGGTTTTTGTCTAAGTGTTCTGCGAAAATTGCACTAAACGATGGCGA
>JBBTZX010000006.1:0-521 GCA_038061125.1 Patescibacteria group bacterium
TTAACGCTTTTATTGAATGCATTTTGGTATGGTTCTATTGAGATTTGGCTAGCTGGAGATGTTTCTGGTGGCATTTAAGGGATAATAGCACTAGGTTAGCGTGCTGTCAATAGGTTTTGAGGGCGTTAGAAATTATTTGTTTTAGTTTTTCTTCGTCTGCTTCGACGAAAATCGGTTTATTGGCGAAATTAGATTTTATCGGTCCGGCTTTATGTATAACTTGGGTTTGCGTAACAAATTCTTCATAAAGTTCCCCGCGATGATAGCGGACAGTATAATCAGGATCTTTTAGAATATGCCCGGTAAGAATTGCAACGACTGTTTCATTCTTGTCAAACGCTACGTCGGTTCCTTCCTTGACGATTTTTTTAAGCCCGGCAACTGTAACGGCTGACGCAGGTTCACAGCCAATTCCATCTCGACCAATAATCGCTTTGGCATCGGCAATTTCCTGTTCTGTGACTTGAGTTACCCATCCGTCAGTGGTTTTTATCCCATCCATTGCCTTTTTCCAAGAAATT
>JBBTZX010000006.1:531-5091 GCA_038061125.1 Patescibacteria group bacterium
TGCCGATTTTTATGGCAGTTGCCAAAGTCTGCGCGTGAACTGCAATAAGATTGTCAGGATGCTTGCTTGTGACTGCTTTATATAAAGGATTGGCGCCTTTCGCCTGAACAACGGTTATTTTAGGCAATTTTTTGATAAAACCCAAGCTTTTTAATTCCCTAAGAGCTTTTCCTATGGATGATGCGTGGCCAAGATTTCCTCCGGGAACAACAATTCTGTCCGGCACTTGCCAATCAAGCTGTTCCAATAACTCCAAAACCATAGTTTTCTGGCCTTCTATTCGGAAAGGATTGATTGAATTTACAACATAAACATTAAGAAGGGGCGCAACTTTCATAATTAAATCCATTGCCTTGTCGAAATCTCCGTAGATTTGAATTGTTAGTGCGCCATAATCCAAAGATTGGGAAAGCTTACCAAAGGAGATCTGGCCTTCCGGAATAAGAACAATAGGCAGCATTCCTGCGCGTCTGGCATAAGCTGCTTCGGATGCGGAAGTATTGCCGGTTGAAGAGCAGGCGACTGCTTTGGCCCCTAAAATTTTGGCTTGAGTTATGGCAGAACTCATTCCGGGATCTTTAAAAGATCCGGTAGGATCAAAGCCTTGATGTTTCACCAAAAGTTTAGGAAGTCCTACGTATCTTGCGCAAGTTGGCGCATCAAGAAGAGGAGTATTCCCCTCATTCATAGTCACCACATTTTTTGGATTATCGCAGAAAGGAATAATTTCCCTAAACCTCCAAACCCCGCTTCTGTCTTCGGGCTTTATAGATGTTCTTCTAAGTTTCCATAAAGCTTTTAGTTCTTGAGGGTTCAGGTCTTTCGGGAATTTGTATTTTACATCCAAAATATCATTGCATTTAGGGCAATTGTAAAGAGGATTTGAATTTGCAGGAAATTTGGATTTACAAGCAATGCACTCGATATATGCGATATTGGAAAAACCGGGATTTGCAAGAAGAATTTTCTCGGTTTCTTCGAGAATATTTATTTGGCGGTTGGAATTGTTCGCCATAAAATCAAAAGGAGTTTGGTTAAACTTACCAGAATCAACCCCCAAAGTCAAGCAAAAGGAGAAAATTTACAAACTATCCAATTCTAGTCCTTGAATAAAATCTTTGACAAGCGTGCTTAGAGTCATGTTATCCGTTGGTTTCTCTTTTTTGACAATAGGCTCATCATATATCGTAACCAGACGAGCGTTTTTCACTAATTTTGTGTTTTCGTCAAGGAATTCTTTTATGCCCTTGCTTCTTTCTTCTACTAAAAATTCCGGTTTCCAAGTTTTAATGACTGCTTCTTTAGTTTCTATTTCGATTCTCGTTCTTTCAGCAAACAGTAACCGATAATAGAGTACGTCTCTGATTCCCTTATATGTCCATTCCTCCGGATTTATCTTCAGTCCGATAACTCGATCATTAACACCAACTACATCAAAAGATTTGTTTTCAAGATTTGCCATAAGGATAGTTTGGAATTATATAACAATTTTCGAAAATATGCTATACATCTCCCAGATTATGTATGCTAGTTGAGTATTGAGTAATCAATTGTTGATTACAAAACAACGCTATAGCGTACTAATGTACGGAGATTGGGCAGATTGTTTTTGCTTCAAAACAAGCTTTTTGGTAGAATAGCTCCACTATGAAAGACAGAGAAGGATTATTCAGATCAAATCCAGAATTCGCAATAAGCAAAGAACAAAAGGAGCAATTTATTGCCCGTAGAATGGTAGTGAAAATTGGAAGTAGCACCTTGTCTAAAGATGGTGATCCGCTCAATAGGGTATTTATGGATAATATTGCCCTCCAATCAAGCAGGCTTTTTAAAAATGGAGTTGAGCTTCTTATTGTCTCATCGGGAGCTGTGGTAAGCGGAGATTGGCTAATTAGAGAAAAGGGGATCGATATAAATCAACTTTTTTCAGGTCACCTGCAGAGATTAACGGAAGAAAAGAGAAAAGTTTTCTTAGATAGAATAAAGGCATTTTATGGTCAGGCGGAGTTAATGAGCGCATGGAGAGAGGCTTTTGCACATTACGGAATTTTGGCAGGTCAGGGGCTCTATGAAGATAAAGATCTGAAAAAGAAAAACACGAAGGACGTTTTGGAGTCTTGTTGTAAAATCGGCGTGCCAATAATTAACGCAAACGATGCTGTGAGTAAGTTTGAGATGCGACAACTTGCACTTTCCGCCGATAACGATAAGCTTGCCGGGTTTATTGCAAGAACCGTAAATGCTGATACTTTGATTCTTTTAACAGATGTTGATGGAGTATTGGATAGAAACGGGGAAGTACTTTCTTACGTTGATAGACTTGAGGATATCAAAGAGCTTATAAAAGATACAAGCGGTAGACCTGGCGGTATGTGGGGTAAAGCAATAGTCGCCAAAACTGCGGCAAGGGATGGTAAGCGTGCTTTTATTGCTAGCGGAAGAGAAAAGGATGTATTGATTCGAATTGCAAAAGGAGAAAATGCGGGAACTAGATTTAAGAAAGGCTGGATGCTATACTAAAAATATGATAAAGACAGTAATTAGTTACGAGGATTTTGATAAAGTAGATATTCGGATTGGTAAAATTATAAAAATAGAAGATTTTCCAGAAGCGAAAAAACCTGCCTTTAAACTTACTATCGATTTTGGTTCGGAGGTTGGTATAAAAACTTCCAGCGCGCAAATTGTCAAAAACCAGACAAAAGAAGATTTGTTAAACCACCAAGTTGCCTGCGTAGTTAATTTTACCCCGCGACAAATTGGGCCGTTTACGTCGGAAGTTTTGACTTTGGGACCGGATGATGGCACAGAAGACGTAAGCAACTGGATATTTTTAACGCCGTTCAAGGAAGTACCGTTGGGAAGACAGGTAAAATAAATATGAGATATTCGAAACTTTTCGGAAAGACGATTAAAAATGCGCTAAGCGATGAAGTCGCGGTTAATGCCAAGCTTTTAACAAAAGCAGGATTTATTAGGAAAGAAATAGCAGGCGTTTACAATTTTTTACCCCTTGGCTTAAGAGTGCTTAACAAAATTTCCAACATTGTCCGTGAAGAAATGAATGCTATCGGAGGTCAGGAGTTGGAGCTTACTACTTTGCAAAATAAACAATCGTGGGAGAAAACAGGCAGATGGAGTTCTTTCGATGTGCTTTTTAAGGCAAAAAGTCAGCTTGAAATAGAATATCCCTTAGGCCCTACCCATGAAGAGGTAATCGTGCCTTTGGTAAAGCAATTTGTAAATTCCTATAAAGATTTGCCTCTTTACGTTTACCAAATTCAAACCAAATTCAGGGACGAAAAAAGAGCCAAAAGCGGACTTTTGCGGGGACGGGAATTTTTGATGAAGGATTTGTATTCGTTCCATACGGATGAGAAAGATTTTGAGAAATATTACGAAATCGCGAAAAAAGCATACAAGAAACTTTTCAAAAGATTAGGACTTGACGTCATAGAAACACAGGCGGGAGGGGGAACTTTCAGCAAATTTTCCCATGAATATCAAGTAGTTGCGGAAGCAGGGGAAGATGAGATTATTTATTGTCCCGGAGGAGATTTCAGCGCAAATGCAGAAATAGCTACGGTTAAAGAAGGAAAACAATGCGATTTGGGACACGGACCTTTGAAAAAAGCCAAGGCAATTGAGGTTGGGAACATTTTTCCCTTGAAGACGAAGTTTTCGGAAACCTTCGGGCTTACGTATAAAGATAAAGATGGCAAAGAAAACCCTGTTGTAATGGGCTGTTATGGGATTGGCATATCAAGACTAATGGGTACGATTGCTGAAGTTTATAATGACGGGAAGGGGATTATTTGGCCGGAAAATGTGGCGCCGTACCGTACCCATTTGATTGGAATTATGAATAATGCCCGCCCTGAGCGAGACCGAAGGGAATCAAGAATTAAGGAGAGAACGGATGAGGTTTACGAAAAATTGCAGAAAGCAGGAGTTGAAGTTTTGTATGATGACAGAGAAGACGTGTCCGCAGGAGGGAAATTCGCAGACGCGGATTTGATAGGAATTCCAGTCAGGATGGTCGTTAGTGAAAAAACCCAAGATAAAATAGAATGGAAGAAAAGAACTGAAGAAAAAACAGAACTTCTTTCTTTGGACGAAATTTTAGGAAGACTTAAATCTTAGGGTGCGAAGGGGAGTTTGAGGTTGAAGATTTTAACCCACGCCAGCGCATAGATAATAACGAAAGTAAATCCTCCCAAAATCCAGACCATAGACGAAATATGTCCATGCGGTTTTACTGAAACTGCTTGAGTTGGGGATTGGGGTTGAGGCGTAATTGGCGCTTGCGGCATTTGACGTCCGCCAGTTGGCGGAGGATTTTCAGGTTGAGGGATTGCAACAGGTGTTGGCGCTACCGGTTGTTGAGGTGGCACAGGGGAAGCTTTCGGGCTTGAAGCAACAGAAGTTCCCATCACCCGTTCGTAAACCTCTTTAAGTTTGGGATCTAATTGTCCGAATTGCTGTTTTGCGTCCATAAAATTTCCTCTATTTAATAGTAGTTGCGTTGTCCTTTATTTGTCAAGTGGGATAGAGTATACT
>JBBTZX010000007.1:0-6460 GCA_038061125.1 Patescibacteria group bacterium
ATTACTACCAAAACCTACGTTGATGTTCAGTCAATTGTTCGTGATGTCCTAAAAGATATTGGATATACCAATGCTGATTATGGAATTGATTATAAAAGCTGTGCTGTCGTAAGCGTTATCCATGAACAAAGTGGCGATATCGCTCAAGGAGAAAATCCTAAAAAAGCTTTACATAAGGCGCAAGGCGCCGGAGATCAAGGCATGATGGTAGGATTTGCTTGCCGTGAAACTCCCGAACTTATGCCTCTTCCCATTATGCTCGCTCATAAAATGGCTAAACGCCTGGCAGAAGTGCGAAAAAAGAAAATAATTCCATATCTTCGGCCAGATGGAAAAACTCAAGTTACGGTTGAATATGAAAACTATAAGCCGGTTGGCATTGAAACTGTTGTCGTTGCCGCTCAACACGATGAGGGAATTCCATATAGAAAAATCCGCGCAGATATTATCAAACATGTTATCGATCCAATTTGCGGCCGTTTATTAAATAGTCATGCCAAAATTTATATTAATGAAACCGGAAAATTTGTTACCGGCGGACCTCAAGGAGATACCGGCGTAACGGGAAGAAAAATAATTGTAGATACTTACGGCGGGATGGCTCGGCATGGCGGAGGAGCATTCAGCGGCAAAGTCCCCAATAAACAAGACAGAAGCGGTGCCTATATGGCACGCTATATCGCTAAAAACGTAGTCGCCGCAGGATTGGCGGATAAATGCGAGCTGCAACTTGCTTATGCTATTGGTTATCCAGAACCGATATCAGTACACGTTACCACCTTTGGCACAGGAAAAGTTGATGACGAACACATTGAAAAAGCAATTCGCGCAGTCTTTGACATGAGCCCGGCAGGCATTATCAAGACTCTCAATCTCAAACGCCCCATCTACCGTCAAACTGCTTGTTATGGTCATTTCGGCCGCTCGGAATTCCCATGGGAAAAAACCGATAAAATTTCCGCCCTGCTAAAATTTTCCAAATAAGCCTTTTGCACGCCTTCTATCTATCTGATATCATCAGTTAATGCAAGATATAGTTTTGGAAGTAAAAAATTTAACCAAGCATTATGGAATCTTTACCGCTGTTAAAGGAATATCCTTTACTGTCCCTAAAGGTAAAGTTATTGGATTATTGGGCCCAAACGGTGCCGGAAAAACAACCACTATCCAATGCCTATTAGGAATTACCCTTTTAGATAGTGGTTCAGTTACGTATTTCGGTAAAGACTTTGCCAAAAATCGTCAATATTGCCTACAGAAAATAAACTTCGCTTCCTCTTTTAACACTCTTCTCGGAAGAATTTCGGTTTGGGAAAATCTTTTAGTTTTTGCGCATCTCTACGATATAGATAATTCAAAAAAGAAAATTATGGAGCTTGCAGAATATTTCGAGGTAACAGAACTCCTATCTTCTCTATTCCATAATTTGTCTACAGGACAAAAAACTAGAATAAACTTAGTAAAATCGTTGCTAAATGATCCTGAATTAATACTAATGGATGAACCAACCGCATCATTAGATCCCGATATAGCTGATAAAACATTAACCTTAATAGAGCAATTAAGAAAATCCAGGGAATTATCTATACTTTATACCAGTCATGACATGGAAGAAGTTACCAGAATTTGTGATGAGGTAATTTTTCTTGATCATGGAAAAATAGTTGCCCATGACACACCTTTGGGACTTACCAAAAGGATACCCAATGCTCAATTAAAATTAACTGTTGAAGGAGATAGGGCTATTGCAGAAAAATTTCTCAAAGAATACAAACAAAAATTTGTCTTTTCTAGTCCCCACGTTGTAACAATAAATACTGAAGGAAAACTTATTCCCAAGCTAATTTTTGGATTAAGCAAAAATAATATTTACATAACTGACATTGAAGTCAAAAAACCAACTTTGGAAGACGCTTTTTTACAAATTGCAAGGAACAAAAAATATGTCGCTTAATAGAATAAAAGCTGTTTTATTGCAAGAGTTTTTTATAACAAAAGATCTTACGGTTATGATGGATTTACCCTTCCTCTCTATAGTAACAATAATTATGTTTGGTTTTGTATCAATCTTTTTGACGGGAACCGCAAGCTTCGTTGTTGCCCGTTACCTCTTGGTCGGAGCATTACTGTGGGATGTGCTGCGCATCGCTCAGTATTCCATGTCTGTTGAGGCTCTTTGGAATATATGGTCAAGAAACTTGTGCAATATGTTTATTGCTCCAATGTCCTTAGCAGAATATATCGTAGCGCAAATGATATCAGGAGCAATCAAAGCGATTCTAATATTTACAATAACTACTCTAATTATATTTATAGGTTTCAATTTTAATATCCTATCTTTGGGAATTTTTAATCTTATTTTGTTTTTGATAAATCTAATAATTTTTTCTTGGTCCTCCGGCATGATTATTCTTGGAATTATCTTTAGATATGGAACTAGACTACAAGCTCTAGCTTGGGGATTGATAGCTCTTCTTCAACCATTAACAGCAGCATTTTTCCCAGTACGTATTTTGCCGCAATATCTTCAAACAATTGCATATTTATTTCCGCCAACCTACATTTTCGAAGCAGCTCGCGCAAATATTTCTAATACTGCTACTAATTGGAATTTAATTGGCATCGCTTTCATTGAAAATATCGTTTATTTTATAATCTCTGCTTGGTTCATTAATCTAATGTTTAGAAATTCAAGAAAACTGGGTCAGTTCTCAAGCAACGAACAATAAATCTATACTTTTGAATACAAAAACTATATAATAAATACATGTTGAAGGAAAAACTTAAAGAGGAGCTGAAACAGTCGATGCTGGCGAAAGAGACGCTTAAAACTTCTGTGTTGCGAATGGTGCTTTCGGCAATTAATTATTACGAAATACAAAAAGGAGGAGCAGGATACGAAGCAACAGATGAAGATGTTTTGTCTGTAATCCAAAAAGAAGCAAAGCAAAGAAGAGATTCAATTGAGGAATTTAAAAAGGCAAATCGACAAGAATTAGTAGATAAAGAAAATAAAGAACTTGAAATGCTCCAAGTTTATCTGCCGCAACAGCTCAATGAAGAGGAAATTAGAAATCTTGTTAAAGAAGCCGTCAATCAAACCGGCGCAAAAACAATTGCGGATATGGGAAAAGTCATGGGAGCATTAATGCCAAAAGTCAAAGGCAAATCCGACGGAGGAATAGTTAGTAAAATCGTGCGAGAAGAACTAAAATAACTTAAAACTTACTTTTTACGTTTTTCTCCCCATTCGTGCCATACAACTAATAATGGGCTTGCGTTGAAAATGGAAGAGTAAGTTCCGCTGATAATTCCGATTAATAATGCCACGACAAACCATCTGATGCTTTCTCCGCCAAAAAGAAGAAGAGCCAACAAAACCAAAATAACAGTTAGAGATGTATTTAACGACCTATCCAACGTTTGTAAAATTGAGTCATTGACAATTTTTGCAAACGACATACCGCCTGTTTTAATCAGATTTTCCCTAATTCTATCGAAAACAACAATCGTATCATGGACGGAAAATCCAATAATAGTCAGAACTGCTGTTAAAAATAACGAATCTACTTCGACGTTGAGAAAATGTCCAAGGATAGCAAAAACTCCAACAACAACTAAAACATCATGAATTAAAGCTATAATTGCACAAACTCCAAACTTGAAACTGCTTGCCGGTTTTGGAACTTTTCTAAAAGCCCAGGTTATATATAGAACAATAAGGATAGATGCCACAATAACTGCTTTTATCGCATTAGAAGTTGTTTCAGCCCCAATTGTCGGCCCGATTGTCTCAAACGAATTTTCTTTGACAACAAATTTCTTAGACAATTCTTCCATAAATTTGCTGTTCTCTTTTTCATCTATAGTACTTGTACGGATAAATACCAAATTATTGGACTTTTCTATTATGTATACTTTTACTTTTTGTTCTGTGAGGATTTTTTTTACCGTACTTACAGTGTCCGCATTAACAGTTTCTTGAAAAGATAAAGCAATTCTTGATCCTCCGGTAAAATCTATAGAAAGATTTAATCCCCACAAGAGTATTGCGATAATTCCGGGAATTAAAACCAAAAGAGATAAACCGAAATACCAATTTCTATGACCGATAATATTCATATTATTTATAAATTACTCTTAAAAGCGTTCTGGTTACGGCGATTGCGGAAAACATAGAAACTAAAACTCCGATTGCCAAAACAAGCGCAAATCCTCTCACTGTTCCTGTACCAAATTGGTAAAGTATAGCGCTGGTTATAAGGGTTGAGATGTTGGAGTCTCTAATCGAAGTCCAAGCTCTTGAAAAACCAAGCTCTATGGCTATGTCCTGCGATTTGTTAAGACGCTTTTCTTCTTTTATCCTTTCGAAAATTAATATATTTGCATCAACTGCCATACCAATGGATAAAATAAAACCGGCAATTCCTGATAAAGTCAAGGTTATGCCATAAGGAGTTAAAGCGCTGATTTTAAAAATCGCTAAGACGAATAACGCATAGAGAAATAAGGCAATACTTGCCAATATGCCAAGTCTGCCATAAGAAACGCTCATAAATATTACTATAATAATAAATCCCAAAGCCCCGGCAAAAAGACTCATATTCAACGATGCTGAACCCAACGTGGCATCAACAGTATGCTGTTCTAAAGGAATAAGGGGCACAGGCAATGCTCCTGCATTAAGCTGGGTACTTAAATCTTTTGCCTGCTCGAAAGTAAATCCTCCGGTAATAACAGCATTACCGTTGAGAATTGGAGTATTAACTCTTGGAGCTTCTATAACTCTGTCGTCCAACACTATCGCAACTATCTTTCCTACATTTCTCGTTGTAATATCGGCAAACTTCTGGCTTCCTTCAGACGTAAAACTTAATTGCACCTGCGGTTTGCCCGTATTTGAATCAAATGTAACGCTTGTTTCCTGAAGATCTCTACCACCAAGATCTGTTTTTATTGCATTTGGATTTAAAGTTTCCAAAATTCCAAGAGGATATGCTGAAGAACTAGCTAATTGAGCACTTCCAGTAGACTGACTTTCCCAAAAAGAAAGACTTGCTGTTGTTCCGATTATTCGTTTTGCCTGATCTATATTAACGCTTGGCAGTTCAACTATTATTCTTCCCTCACCGCTCACATTTGCTGTCTGCACTAACGGCTCCGAAGCTCCGAATAAGTTAATTCTTTTTTCTATTATAGCTTTTGCAGATTCTAAAGCTTGATTTCTTTGATTTTTGGAAACACCAGACATATCTGCCTTATAAGTAATACTGGTTCCTCCTGCAATATCCAATCCTTTTCGAAAATCTAAACCTTTCTTTATAGACAAAAACTTAAATGGGGAATCAGATGTCTTTATTTCGGGGAAATTAATTACGACTGAAAATATTGTTAAAACTATAATTAGCCAAAGGAGGAATCGCGGTTTTTGTCTCATAGGAGTTTATGCAAGCATACTTTCCTCATCGCCTACAAGCATTACTCGGGAGCCGATAAGAATTGATAGAATAAAGGGATCTCTTTTTTTCTTTCTGAAAGCAAATTCTTCTTCTGACATAACAGTATAATTTATTTCCGTATTTAATCTTTTCTCCTCATCTCTTACAAGCAAAGCCAGTTCAGGTAAAACTACTGTTCCGACAATCAAAACATCTACGTCTTCCGGCTCTTTTTTAATTCTTCTGGCGAATTTCCCTGAAAGCATAGCATATTTTATTTTTCCTATTTTTACACGATTTTTTAATATTTCACTTCCAAGTCCGACTGTTTTTGACCCAAGCTTAAGCAAATCGTAATAGAATGGATAATTTTTTGATAAGGAGTAGTAAATTCTATTCGCTCTTGGTTCTTTTACTAAAATGCTTTGTTTTTCTAAGAACGCCAGCTCTCTTCTTACCGCATTTATTTCATCTTTGGTTCTTCTAACTAACTCCCTGACGTGGTACATCTCGAAAGGAGATGCCAAAAAAACATTGAGCAACTTTGTTCTTGATTTTGATGTTATTAGATCAGATAACATAATCCTGCCCTCTAAGTCGTTATTCTAGCAACACTGTGCAAGTTATGCAAATACTATTTTACGCTTACTACTCCGTCCGTAGGCAGAATTTCGAACCAAATAAGTCCTCTATTGAATTTTATCGGATTGCCATTGCTGTCAAAAAGAAGGGTTCTCGCAGTTCTGGTGTCCTTGCTCCAGGCGCCTTTAATTTCCGTTCCGTCTTTGAAAACGATTGCCTTACCTGTACCTTTATCGCCGTATAAAAGATGGACATTATTTTCATATCCATCATTCGCATAAGATTGCCGCATATACAATACCACAATATTTTTCGCGATTAATTGTTTATTGTTATCAAGATCTATATGAGCAACTCCTCCATTATTTCTCTTGTAGCTATTGGAAATCTTGTCGTAATTCCAATCAACAAAATAGTCTTTATATGATGCCCAAAATTCA
>JBBTZX010000008.1:0-5528 GCA_038061125.1 Patescibacteria group bacterium
AATGTGCGTTATTAAGGTGTATGTTGCCATCTATTCTTTCTTTTTTAATAACTACTTCTCCAACATATTCAAATAAGTCGTGTCTGCCAGGAGTCCTCTCGTTCATAGAGTTGGAGTATAGCAAAAACCAGTTTTTCTCTCAAGGATACAAACAGCGATCATTATGTGCTAAAATTGTAATACATTGCGGCACGTAAAGACGTAAAGCTTAAGCCACGTGCCAGCAACGTGATTTGCAGATGCAAATTTTACGTTGCGGGATCGTTTAATGGTAGGACGGAGGACTTTGGATCCTCTAATCTAGGTCCGATTCCTAGTCCCGCAGCATAACTTTTTAGCATTCCATCAGCAATTAGTATGCTTTGCTTTATCCATTCTGGCGTTTTCGGATGTCGTAGAAACAGTTTCGACCTCGTAGGTCGTCAGCCTCGCAACCTCGTAGGTTGGCAAATTATAGTCCCGCAGCCGATTCGACTTACTGTGCTCGCTTACTAGTATAGCCATTTTAAATTACGACGTTTGCGCAATCAAGCCTTTGATATAATCAACATATGTTTAAAGCAGTTATTTTTGATATGAATGGCGTAATCGTTCAGGACGAATTAATTCACCAGGAATCGGTACGACAATATTGCAAGAGACATGGATTTAATATAACGGAAGAAGAATTTAAGCGTGACATTTTCGGAAGAACAGAAAAAGACATCTTTGAGTATTTATATAAACGACCCATAACCCCAAAAGAGTTAAAGGAGTATTCCAATGAAAGAGTTGATGGCGCAATTGAAATTTTTAAACCTCAATTAAAGATGGCTAACGGTCTCGAGGCTCTTCTTGAAAATCTGTACGAGAATAACATTCCTATGGCAATTGCTACTAATTCGAGAAATAGATACTTTAACTTTATTATGGACGGTTTAGGAATAAGAAAATATTTTAAAGTTACCGTAACCGCTGAAGATATTACGAAAGGAAAACCTGATCCAGAAATATATTTAATGACTGCAAAACAACTTCGAATAAATCCACATGATTGTATTGTTTTTGAAGATACGATGATGGGAATAGAATCAGCTAAGGCAGCAGGAATGAAGGTAATTGCAATCGCTACTATTAATTCAAAGGAAGAACTGGGCATAGCAGATAAAGTTATTGATTCTTTTAATGAAATTGACCTTGAAGCCTTAAATAATTTAGGCACTACCAAAATCCAATCAAGTTTTGAAGTTGATAAGACAGATAATGCCTAAAGATTAAACCGTTAGCTAAACTATTTAGCAATGCAAGTTTTGCAGTCGCCTTTATGACCGAGCATAAGGATTACCGCGCTGACACCAACCAATACATATACCAATTTCTCAAGCCCACCTACAGATCCCAAAATCGCATTGACCAAATTAAAGTTAAAAAGTCCCATCAAACCCCAGTTTAATCCTCCGATTATAACAAGAGTAAAGGAGATCATGTGTAAAGTTTTCATTTCATTCACCTCCTTTCATACCTATAAATTAGTATAGGCAGATTAAAAAAACAATGTCAAGCGAGTATATTAAGTGATAAAATAAAATTTATGGATAAAAATAAGTTTCTGTATATGCTTTATACCTGCATAATCGGAGCAGTACTTTTCTTGGGAATTTTGGCAACACAGAAAAATATCTTCCCCAGCAATAGAAACGTTATATCTCCCCTACCGAACTTTTTGACATTTATTAAAAATAGCCAGGTTTTAAGTCTTGATTTGTGGCTCCCCTACTGGACTTACAACAAAAATATATATAAGAATGTCGCTGTTCCGCCTGAAATTTCCGCGCGTTCTGCTCTCGTATATGATTTAACAACAAGCAGAGTTCTTTTTGAGAAAAACCCCAAAGAAAGACTGCCTATGGCTTCTATAACCAAAATTATGACAGCAATTGTTGGGCTTGAAAATAAAAAAGAAAACGATCAGTATTTAGTGACAAAAGATGATCTGGTGGGGGAAAACAGTATGGGGCTTTCCGAGGGAGAAATATTGACGCTTGAAGAACTTTTGTATGGGTTGATGCTGCATTCGGGCAATGACGCAGCAGAAACTCTCGCGAGCAATTACCCGCAAGGTCGGGATAAGTTTATAGAAGCAATGAATAATAAGGCAAAGACATTAGGTCTTACAGACACAAACTTTACCAATCCAACAGGACTTGAAGGAGACGGAAAACAATATACGACTGCATACGATTTGCTTGTTATAACAAAGTATGTAATGCAATTTTCTTTATTTAAGCGGGTAGTGGCAACTTTTAACCATTATATTCCCCAGACGGAAACTCATAAAGAATATTTTTTGGAAAACGAAACAAATCTTTTGACAAGCTATCCCGGGGTGTTTGGGGTTAAAACCGGCTATACGCCTGAAGCAGGACTTTGTCTGGTTACATATTTGCATTACAATAGACACGAAATTATAGGTGTGATTTTGGAAAGTGATAATAGGAGGGATGAAATGAAAGAGCTTTTGGATTATGGACTAAAAATCCAAGGCGTCGCTCCCCCTCCCCACGGATAAATGCCTATCTTTCTTTTTCCTTAGCTCTTCGAACTAACTCTTCCAGTGGCACGACCCAGATCTTCATAGTGTGTTCTTCTTCAACGAAACCACGTCTCTCATAAAAAGAAACATTCTCGTCAGCGCAAGTGAGATCTATCCTGAAGCATCCTCTTCTTTTGGCCTCTTCAATTGCAGTTTTCACAAGGGTTTTGCCTACCCCTTGTCTTTCAAACCCTTTACGAGTGGACACGTCTTCTATATGGGCCATGCGACTGCCTTTGCCAAGAAACTTTTGTTCTATCAAAAGGGTAGTAGCGCCAATAATTTCGCCTGTTTCACTTTCAGCTACATAGATATTGTAGACAGGATTTTGAGAAATCTCCCTGAAAATATCTTTAGCTCTGCTTAGAGACAAGTTGCCTACCGGAATTAAATTTTCCAAAGTTTCAAAAAAACCCTTTGTAAGATCTTTTTCACTTAATTTTCTTACAGTAAATTTAATCATATTTGACAATCTGTTTGTAAAAGAAACGCTCAATTATTAAAGCACGATTTAAATGTCGGGGAGAGAAGACTTGAACTTCCGACCTCTCGGTCCCAAACCGAGCGCTCTAGCCAACTGAGCTACTCCCCGGTGCTTGCACTGAGCGAAACGAAGTGCCGCGGGAGAGAGTCGAACTCTCACACCCTTGCGGATAAAGGCTCTTAAGGCCTTCGTGTATACCATTTCACCACCGCGGCTTCACTTACTTACAAACTATTATAACACGTGAAGCTAAAGAAGTGAAAGAGGAATAAGATAAATCGTTGATATTTAGGATACTTTAAGATAAAATTGATTATGTTGCGGGTGTAGTTCAATGGTAGAACACGACTTTTCCAAAGTCGATACGAGGGTTCGATTCCCTTCACCCGCTCCACGAGACAATTATTGATTTAGCAGATAGGTAATTTATCGACTCCGTAGGTAAGCGTTTACTAATAAGTACGATTAACTAAAAAGTTCTTTATAGCGACTAAGTGTCGAGAGGTTTGGATATCGCCGTAGGAACCCGCGAAAAGTTGAGACTTAGCCTTTCCTAAGAGTATTCTTCTTTTTCCCACAAAGACTTTTTTGATTCCATCAATGGCATCCTGATCAATACTTCCGCTTTTTTCTAATTCTTCAACTAGACTTTTAAGAAAGCTTAACTCTAATTTACGAAAAGTATGAAGAGTTGATTCTATGTTTCGTGCAGGACTATTTTGAGCTTCTTTGGTAAGAGTTATTGCTGCACCTGCCCATTTCAACCCATAAATTAGAGGGTAAAGATCTTCAACCCACTTATTTGCCAGTTGGGCAATAAGCTCAATCCTTGGATCTTTAAAACGCGCTTCATAGAATACGAGATCTTCTGTTTGTTCTCCCAAAAGTCCTTCGCGTTTCATAAGTTTCAAATATGGACTGCCTGATTGTACGCGTAATACGCTAAGAGGATTTGTGACCTTTAAGCCCATTTTTGTCTTTTCTAAAAACTCTAACGTTTCACGTAACTCTGTAACTGTCATGAGATAATCTATTGGTATATAGCCCACAACTACATCAATATTTAGTTTCCGAAGAGCTTCAATCGCTTTATAGTTTTCGTCAACAGTTATTTGCTTGCCGTATCTTTTTAACTGGGACTGTGAACCAGACTCTAAGCCCATAAATACACCAGTTAATCCTGCTTTTACACAATGTTTCATTATCTCTTGCAAGCGGGCATTTTGTTCAGGAGTATTCTTTCTTTCGAAAATGTGATCAGCACGAGTTGCTACTGACCATTCCATCCGTATTCCTCTTTGTATAATTTCATCAGCGATACGATATGTCCTTTCTGGGTTACCGCCAAAATCATCACCTGTGAAATTTACCCGATGAATACCCATTTTAGCTAATCGTTCAAGATCATCTACAACGCGTTTTGGCGACATATCTCCCGAAAAACCCGATCCTCTTAGTGCGCGTCTAGAGCAAAACGTGCAGGCAAAATCGCACCCACGGGAATCTTCTGCCCAAACCATCCCTTTCATTTCATCATGAATCCGCTTGGTGGTAATTCTTGCAGGCAAATGGAGTTTTTCTAGAGGCCATAATCTATGATGAGTTGTGATAATTTTACCCTCGCCGTTAATAAAAGCAATTCCAGGAATTTCTTCGAAAACCCTATCGCCTCTTACGGCCTCAACGAGCATCTGTGTTGCAATTTCACCTTCACCTGTTACTAAAACCGCTTGTGGGTAACGGCGTAAAAGGTCAACTGTAGCAAACGTGGACACAACCCCTCCTAAAACAAGTAGGGGTCTGCCTCCATCTTCCCATGGAAGATTATTGATAGCTCTAATAATTTCATCTGTTTGCTCAAGTGCTCCAATTTTTATCGATATACCAATAATATCTGGCTTATGCATAGAAACATTTGGCACAATCTTTTTAAGTGGATCAAGCTGCAAATCAAAATGGTCAACTTTTACGCCTTCACCATTTTCGCCAATTAAATGGCCGGCGAGAGCCTCAGGTCCCAATGATTCTCCTACTGCAGCTTCATGCTTATTCGAAAATGTAGAGACGAAGTCCCATCTTACTGGCGTTGAATTATTTCTACCAGCTTCCATGATTGTTCCTCGAAGCGCTTCTATTTTAGACATATTAATAATAACTCTATAATTAGAAAGATATAAATTACTTGTCGATTTAGTGATGGGTAGTTATTGAGAGGTAGATTATATAAGAATAGTTGTTGTACGTCAAATTTTTGTGCGCATGTTTTACGCAGCACGAAATTTTTCCTAGCTTGGTTTTGCAATTTGTTTTGTCGTGTTTTGATAAAATTATTAGATGGGATCTAACTGATTTCTTTGATTTAAGACCTTTCATAGTGTAAAATATACTCTAGAGCGCCCGTAGCTCAACGGATAGAGCACATCGGTTCTAACGATTAGGTTGGGGGTTCGATTCCCTCCGGGCGCACCTCAT
>JBBTZX010000009.1:0-2429 GCA_038061125.1 Patescibacteria group bacterium
CCAACTGTTTTAAAATCTATAGTAATATCTTTATCGTTAACCTTTGCAATTTTGGCTGGATATATTCAGACGGCGTTTTACGTATTTATCTTCCTTTTTGGATTTATTGTTTTCCATACTTTCTTCATTGACAAAAAAGATAGATTTAAGAAATTATCAATATTTTCCATAATCTTCATTTTGCCAATATTGTTATCGGTAGCGCAATTGCTTCCAATGTTTGAATTATTTCTTCAGTCGGCAAGAGTACCATACTCTACCGCGTCATTCCTAAATTTATTAATTCCCCCCTTCCATCCCATAGCCATGCTTGTTCCGGATTTTTTTGGCAATCCGGCAACAAGAAATTATTGGCTTAATGGAACGTACATAGAAAGAGTTATGTATATCGGCGTAATTCCCCTAATTTTTATACTTTACAGTTTCTTTAAAAAACAAAATTCCACGTTTTGGTTTTTTGCCATTAGCGCAATCGTTGTTCTATTCTTAACCCTTGATACTTTTGTCGGTAGAATAATATATTCTTTTCAGATACCTCTGATTTCGACAGCTGTTCCTACGAGAATTATGTTTTTATTCTGTTTTTCTGTTAGTATACTTGCTGGTTTTGGACTTGAAACTTTTATAAAAAATCCAAATAAAAAAATATTCCTGAAAGCGATTAGCATATTAGGCAGCGTGTATTTGCTGTTGTGGATTTTTACAATTTTAGCTTCATTAATTGATAAATCCTCGTGGGTTCAAAATCTGAATATATCAAGAAGAAATCTTCTTTTGCCCACCGGAATTTTTTTAGTTAGCGGTATTGTATTGTTGGGGACTTTTTATATAAGTAAATATAGAAAAGCTATTCTAACTTTTTTAATAATTTTAAGCATTTTGGATTTGTTTTATTTTTTTCATAAAATTACTCCTTTTGCCCCAAAAGAAACTGTTTATCCCAATACGGAAGTATTAACAGAGCTTAAGAAAATACAGGGAATAGATCGTTCATGGGGATATGGAAGCGGATATATCGCTACAAATTTACAAACATACGAAAAAATTTTCTCTACAGATGGATATAACGCTTTACACATTAAAAGATATAGTGAGCTGTTATCTTCCTCTAAGAATGGTGAGATTGCGAATTCCATATCGGGATCCGATGCTATGATGGTTTCAGGTTATGGTGGAAGTGATCTGCGAGAAAATAGGTATCGTCAGCGTCTTTTGGATCTTTTGGGTGTAAAATATGTTCTCAATAAGGTTGATCCTCAAGTCTCAACTTTAAAAGCAGATAATCAAACGTTTGACAGCTCTATTTATAAATTAATTTGGCAGAAAGCTCCTTGGCAAATCTATGAAAATAAAGAAGTGTTGCCGCGCGTTTTCTTGGTCTCAAGTTATGTAGTGGAAAACAATAAGGATAAAATTATTCAGATGATTTTTGACGATAAGATTGATTTAAAAAATAAACTAATTCTAGAAGAAAATATATCTCCGAAAATTAATTTTTCAAATGATCAAAACGCAAAGGTTGAAATCAAAAAATATACTCCGAATGATATTGTTTTGCAAACTGATTCTAAAACAAACATGATCTTATTTGTTTCTGATAACTATTATTCTGGATGGAAAGTGAGTATTGATGGGGAATTTGGTAAGATATATAGAGCAGATTATTCTTTTCGAGCGGTGCCTGTTCTTAGGGGGATGCATGAAGTAAGATTTTGGTATAGTCCGAATTCTTTCGCATTGGGTTTACGCATAAGTATAATCTCTTTTTCGATAATGTTGTTAGCGCTAATAGCTCTTGGTATAAGGGGGAAAAATAATGTTAAAAAATAATAGATTTATTTACATATTTCTTGGGATAATATTTTTCATAGCGGTATTATTTAGATTTATTAATTTAAGTTCATATCCAGCAGGATTTCATCAGGATGAAGCATCTCTTGGCTATAATGGCTATTCCTTAATGCTGACGGGAAAGGACGACAATGGCAACAAATTGCCTCTTTATATTGATATGTTTGGCGACAATAGGCCTTCGGGTTACCACTACTTAACTATTGCACCCATTAAGCTGTTTGGCTTAAATGAATTCGCAACTAGATTTCCAGGGGCACTATTTGGTTCAATAACAGTTTTTGCAGTATATTTTTTAGCTTACGTCATTTTTAAAAATAAAACTGTAGGTTTATTAAGTGCTTTTTTAATAGCTATTTCCCCATGGCATATTGTTTTATCTCGTGCAAGCGCTGAAGCAGTTGTCGCACTATTTTTTATTATCCTTGGATTTTCATTATTGCTATATGGATTAGCTGAAAATAAAAATAAGTTTATTATTTGGGGTGCAATTTTTGCGCCGATTAGCTATTTTTTCTATCATACTCCTCGGGTGTTTGTTCCACTGGCATTCCTTGTATTTACGATCTATCTTTTTC
>JBBTZX010000010.1:0-8850 GCA_038061125.1 Patescibacteria group bacterium
TATGGCATAATATGCCAGTTCGAAAGGAGTACACACGTCAATACTTGCCGCGTGGTAGATGCCCGTCTTTTTAGTTTTTATAAGTTTAGTAATAATCTGTGTAATAGAGGGAATATATGTTAGAGTTACGTATTGGTCACCAAATATAGGATAAAGCTTTTCTTGTTCATAAAGCCACAGAAATTTTCCAATATAATCGAGTTTTAGATCTCTATTATTTGGCCTTGTTACATTATTGATCCTAATAATCGCTGCGTTACTTAAGGTATTAAGTATTGCCGATTCTCCCTCTCTTTTTGTTATTCCATACCAAGACAGTAGATTGTCGTTTTTTTCAGGCGTATCTTTTTCGGAATAGGGCCCAGGATTATCTTTGTGTCCGGAAAAAACATAATCAGTTGAAATATGTATCAAATAAGATCCATATGTCTTGCAAGCTTTTGCAATATTCTTTGCGCCGATCACATTCGCTTTCCATACGCTTCCTTCCTTGTCTCCCCTCTGTAACTCTGCCGTAGATGCATTTCTATGAGCAGCAAGATTGATTACTATAGATGGTTTATGCAGTTTGAAGTAATGACTTACTGCGCTTGAGTCAGTAATATCAAACTTTTTATGGGAAGGCGATAAAATTCGTCTGGAATCAACAAGTCTCAAATAATGAGCCACAATATAAGATCCAATCAAGCCATTTCCTCCCATGAAAAGATACTTGTTTTCCATGATTTATGAGCGTGGTGCAAAAAATCTACTTTTAATTATTTTTAATTGATGAAGTTCGTAAATTAAAAGGAGCATAAATGTTTCCGCAACAAATTTTATTCCTTTTTTTAAGCTCATTTCAGATGATTTCTCGTTATACCTAGTCGGAATTGGTATTTCACCTATTCTAAATTTATAACTTAAAGCGGAAAGAGTCATCTGCTCATCAAACAGAAAGTCGTCTGAAAAATGCTCAAATGGAACAGTCTTAAGAACTTTTACGGAGTATGCTCTAAAACCAGAAAAATGTTCTGTAAAATTTACTCCCAATAGGATATTCTGAAGTACGCAAAAAAAACGGTTAGTATAATATTTTAATTTTGGCATTTCTCCCTCAAGAGCACTTTTTCTGCTTGAAATCCTACTTCCAAACATAAAATCGTATCGATTTTGATAAATGGGTCTTACCAATTCTTCAAGATAAGCTGCGCTGTATTGATAATCCGGATGTAGCATAGCCACAGCAAATGGCCTCAGTTTTAAAGCCTCCTTATAACAAGTTTTTTGATTCGCACCGTATCCCAAATTTTTACTGTGTTTAACGACAATTAATTTTAAATTAGAGGCTATTTTTACTGTATTATCAACACTTTTATCATCAACTAAAATAATGTATTTACGCAATTTTTGAGGAATTTCTTTAAATGTGTCAACTAGAGTTTTTTCAGCATTATATGCCGGCATAACGATAACTAATTTTTGCGATTTATTATTCATTATTTCGTATTATAGCAAAACACTAATTAGCTGGTATTTTCAAAGAATATTGAGATCAAATATAAGGGCAGTTAAATTATAGAATTCTATATAATTGCATATCCTGTTCTCCATTAATTAATTTAAGTCCAGGGTAGTCTTTGGGGTTAGTTGATAGAAATAAAACAGCAGGATGTAATTCGTCTGGGGTCGCAATAATGTAGTCAGCTTTTTGCAAATGAGCATAAGTCAATAATTCATTTAAATCCGAAACAATAGGCGTGTATATAATAAGACTTTTGCTGTAAAAGCCGTATGCTTCATGCTTTGACATGAGTCTTTTCCCTGGATCGTTTTTCATTAACCATTCATCTTGACTAATAATAGTAGATTTTTTGATTGATGTATTTCTTACTTCTTTTAGGATAGATGGCGTGTAAAAAGCATTTGATGATAAAAACACAATAAGAAACAATATTAGACTTACGATATTAAATTTTATTATTTTTTTTGGTATGTAAGGCAGCTTAATTGATCCGAAAGCTATGCCTAAAGGTATAAGCGGGTATAACCAGTATATGTATCTTTCATCTCCATTGGGAGCAAAAAACATGACAATTTCAAAAAAAATCAGAGGAACTAAGAATAGAAACGTAAATGTTTTATAATCGCGAGTTCTAAAAAGCATCCATATTGCTCCGAAAAAAAAGGCAAGCATGCCAACTGCAGAAAAGTTGTTATATAGGTAGGTTTTTGAGAAATAAGAGAGCCTAGTATTGGTATCCCGGAGCCACGCTTCATGAGTTTTTGTTAAAATCGAGAAAAATCCTTGACCAAACTCCGATTTAACATTAAACGTTTCCGTGCTAAAAAAATCCTGCGCCCAAGTAGAAGTTTTCGTAGAATTAAAATTAAAAGGACTGTGCAGCTGTGCAGCTGCAGACGCTTTTGCCAGAGGAACAGATTGCTTATATTTATTTTGCATTGCTATTTGATAAGGTAAGTAGATAATGGAAAATCCTAAAAGTATAAAAATAAAGATTAAGGCAATTTGTTTATGTAATATTTTATTTTTTAGAAAGAAAAATATAAGATACATTGTTGATGTGAAAAGAAAACTTGTAAATATAAAGATTCCTTCAGCTTTAGTAAGCGCTGCGAAGCTTAAGAATATTCCGGAAAAGAAAGCGAAGATATTTCTTTTTGTTTGAAAGCACTTTAGATATAAATAAATCCCCATCCATATTAGAAAAACAAGTAGTGCTTCCGTAAGTGATTGGGTAGAGCTATACGCAAGGGATTTAAGGAATATGACAAAAAAGCATACTAAGATTGTGGTAATTCGGCCAAAATAAATCCTTGCGATTAGATATATTGGTAGAATAAGTAAAGATCCAAAAACTAGAGATACAATTCGGCCAGTCAATCCCCAATCCTGCACAAAGAAATGGAAAAGAGCAGATACCATCGGGAAAAACGGACTCCACCACGGATGAAAAATTTTTGCAAAATCCCCATCAAGTAAACTTCTTGCGATACTCATATAGACAGCATCATCGGAATATAATCCGTATGATGGTTGGCTAAAGAGTACGATATACCTAACAGTGAAACCAAGAAACACAAGAAATACCAACAGGAATAAGTCGAAATTAAGAAAATTTTTCTTTGATAAAAATTTAAAAATATGATTGATATGGTTCCCCATTTTAATGGATACTTAATCCATATTAAGTATAAATTATGTTAGCATACGCAATAAGAAAATCAAGTGGCTTATGTATTTTTATTTAGTTTATATAGTATAATGTTTACCTAAGATCTAATGAAAAATATTTTGGTTTCAGCTATTATCACAACAAGAAATGAAGAAAGCAATATAGATGCTTGTCTAAGAAGCATTACAGCGCAATCGTATGGGAATATAGAGATTATTGTTGTGGATAATAATTCACAGGATAAGACAAAAAAAATCGCCAATAAATACACAAAATTAGTTTTCGATAAAGGTCCGGAAAGGAGCGCTCAAAGAAACTTCGGCGCGCAAAGGGCAAAAGGAGATTATCTGCTGTTTTTGGACGCAGATATGGTTTTAACGCCAAAGGTAATTGAAGAATGCGTGAATAAAATTAGCAATCAAGCTATTGGAGGAATAATAATTCCTGAAGAATCTTATGGGGTTGGATTTTGGGCAAAGGTGAAAACTTACGAGAGAAGTTTTTATGTTGGAGATCAAACAATAGAGGCAGTGCGTTTTTATCCGAAAAAAGTTTTTAATGAATTAGGAAAATTTGACGAAACCATCACTGGGCCTGAAGATTGGGATCTGTCAGACAGAGTAAGTAAAAAGTTTGATATAGGAAGAATAAGAAGCTTCATATTACATAACGAAGGGAAGTTGTCTTTATGGAAACTTTTGAAAAAAAAATATTACTATGCAAAAGGAGCAAGAAGCTATATATCCAAGAATAAGCTTAGTACTTTTTCTCCAAAGACAATTTTCTTTTTGAGACCTGTTTTCTACAAGGATCCTAAAAAAATAATATTTCATCCTATTTTATTTTGTGCTATGATGGTAATGCTTTTTGCAGAGCTAGCTGTCGGAGGAATCGGTTATTATAGCACTGTATTTTTTGATAAAAAAAACAACTTATGAAAAAAATCTTAGTAACTGGCGGAGCAGGTTATATAGGTTCCGTATTGACGGCGAATTTACTGGCTAAAGGATTTAAAGTTAGAGTATTTGATAGATTTATGTTTGGGGGAGAAAGCCTGCTTTCTCTTGTAAGCAGCAAGAATCTTGAGATTTTGGAGGGAGACGTAAGGGATAGGGAAAGGCTTAAAGCTGCAATTAACGGTGTAGATAGTATAATTCATCTAGCTGCATTGGTCGGGGAACCTGCCTGTAGGGAAAATCCAAAGGTTACGAAAGAAATTAATTTAGAGGCTGCAAAAAATTCGGCAAATTCTGCAAAAGAAAAAGGGGTTGCACGTTTTATTTTTGCTTCTACATGCAGCAATTATGGAATTTCGGAAGCATTTGAAGAAGCTACGGAAGAGTCAGAGCTTAATCCACTTTCTTTATACGCGGAGACGAAAATTGAAGCGGAAAAATTTATCTTAGGATTAGCTTCTGATAATTTTCATCCAACCGTTCTAAGACTAGCCACCATATTTGGATTATCTCCAAAAATGAGATTTAATTTAATGGTAAATGAAGTAGCAAGAGAGACTGCGATGAGTGGTAAATTTTCCGTATATAATAAAAACGCATGGAGGCCATTTCTTCACGTCCAAGACGTAAGCAATGCATTCTTAACGGTTTTACAGTCAAGTAGCAATCAAATAAGCGGGAAGATTTTTAATGTTGTTGGAGAGAATATCCAAAAGGCTTATCTTATGGAACTTGCCAAGGAATTTAATCCGCAGCTTAAGATTGAAGTACATGAAAGCGGGAAAGACGACAAAAGGGACTATAGGGTATCAGCAAAGAAAATTATGGATGAACTAGGCTGGAAACCAAGAATAACTGTTAAGGATGGATTTTTGGAAATATTTAATGCAGTAAGGAATGGTTTATTTTTAGATCCATATGAATTCAGGTATAATGCCTGGTTTGATAGTAAAGTATTTAAAAGATGAAAAATATTATCGAAAAATTAAAGATTTACGGTCCCAAAACTTTTTTTTCATTCGCCATAGGTGAATTAAAAAATAAATTATTAATGCAATTAATAAAAGGATCTTATAGCCAGAAGGGCGAAGATTTGATAATCGATAAGCTTCTCAAAAATAAAAAAAGAGGTTTTTATGTAGACGTAGGAGCTTATGATCCGAAACGTTTTAGCAATACCTATCGTTTTTACCAAAAGGGATGGCGCGGAATAAATATAGAACCAGATACTATTAACTATAAAAAGTTTTTAGATGCAAGAAAAAGAGATATAAATCTTAATATTGGGGTAGGAAATGGGAAACAGAGTTTGGTTTTTTACAAATTTATTCCGGATACGCTTTCTACATTTTCGAAAAAAGAGGCAGAGGAGTACAAAAAACAAGGATACAAATTGGTAGATACGATAAAAGTTAAAATAGAGAGTCTTTCTAGTATATTTTCAAAATATTGCAAAAATAAAAAAATTGATTTTATTTCCGTAGACACAGAGGGCTATGACTTGGAAGTGCTTAAAAGCAACGATTGGGATAAATTTAGACCGACTCTAATATGCGTAGAATCATTCGAGCATCACAAGAGCGGAGGGGAACACACAGAATACAATTACATAGAACCATTTTTGTCAAAAGTCGGATACAAGAAAGTTTTTGAAAACGGACTAAACTGTATATACACACTTAAAAGCGTTTAATATATGAAGATTATTAGACAGATGGAGCCCTGGATTGATAGGGAAGAAGAAAAAGAAGTAATTAAGGTCATGCGATCTGGATGGATAACCGAGTCTGACGAGACAAAAAGATTTGAAAAGATGATCACGGATTTTACAGGGAGCAGGTATTGTTCGGTCGTAACTAATGGAACCGTAAGTCTTTATCTTGCGCTTAAAGCATTAGGGATTGGGGAGGGGGATGAGGTCATCGTGCCAGACATGACAATGGTAGCTTCTCCAAATGCCGTTATTATGGCGAATGCAAAACCTGTCTTTGTGGATATTGAAAAAGACACATTGTGTCTTTCTTTAGATGAGGTTGAAAAAAAGATTTCCAAGAAAACTAAAGCAATTATGGTTGTTGCTTTCAATGGCAGAGCACCTGATATGAATAGGGTTCTTAAAATCGCAAAAGACAATAATATATTTGTTGTTGAGGATGCAGCACAAGCTCTTGGATCTTACTTTCATGGAAAACATTTGGGAACGTTTGGGGATATCGGAAGTTTCTCATTCAGTACCCCAAAAGTGATTACAACAGCCCAAGGAGGAGCGCTTGTTACCGACAGAAAAGACCTCTATGATAAGATAATCCGACTGAAAGATTTTGGGAGAATCGATAGATCATCCCAAAATCATGATCAAATTGGTTTTAATTTTAAGTTTACAGACATTCTCGCAGCAATAGGAGTCGTGCAAATGAAAAAGCTGCCAACGAGGCTTAAGAGAAAAAAAGAGATGTACAATATTTACAAGCAAGAGCTTAAGAATCTAAAGCAAATACAATTTATAGCTACAGATCTTTCTCAAACGTCTCCTTGGTTTATGGATATTTTTGTTTCCGATCCAAAGGCTCTTCAAGGTTTTCTGAAAAACAAAAATATAGGAACCAGACTTTTTTATCCTGCTATTCATACAACCGAACCGTACAAATCAGAAAATCAATATAGGAATTCTTTATGGACATCGGAGCATGGATTGTGGCTTCCGTCTTCAGCTTTCTCAACAGATTCTGATATAATGCATATCTGCAAAGAAATAAAAAGTTTTTATGAAAAAAACTGAACAAGATATCAAAAAAATTCTCAACAACAGAACAGTTCTTATAACAGGAGCAGATGGTTTTGTTGCCTCACATCTGACAGAAAAGTTAGTGGAGTACGGATCGAATGTTCACACATTAATTAGAGCAACTTCTTCAGGAATGCTTCATAATCTTCCTCATCTCAGGGGGAAAATGGTTGTCCATCATGGAGATTTAACAGACAAGCAGGCTATAAAAGAAGTATTGAAAATTTTAAAAAGCGAAGGACCAAAGCCAATAATATTTCACTTAGGGGCGCAGGCCCATGTTGGCGAATCTTGGAAAAGATCGTATGAGACATTTAACACAAATGCTCTTGGAACATTAAATCTCTTGCAAACAATTGTTGATTTAGATCTTGATCTATTTAAGTTGGATACTGCAGGAACTTCTGAAGAATATGGCAATGTAAATCCTGAAGCTAGAAATCAATACAGATTTGATAAAAACGGTGGTCTTATCTTGGATGAAAAATCACCTTTAAATCCACAAAGTATTTATGCCACATCCAAAGTAGCGGCAGATTTTCTAACTCGAAATTTTTATGCAGGATATGGAGTTCCAACGGTAGTAACAAGAATGTTTAATAACTATGGTCCCAGGCAAAACCCAAGATTCATAACTGGAACAATTATAACGCAAGCTTTGGATAAAGATTCAATAGAGCTTGGTACTTTGACTCCAAAGAGAGATTTTTGCTTCGTAGAAGATGGAGCGATGGGGCATATAAATGTTGCGCTTTTTGGTAATCCTGGAGAAGTGTACGTTTATGGTTATGGAGAAACGATCTCAATTGGAGATTGGTATAATCTGATTATAGAGGTGGGGCGTGAAGAAGGATACTGGAAAGACAAAAAACTAATAAATCGAGCAAGCGGAAAAAGGGGTAGGCTTGGGAAAAGCGAAGTTGAAGAATTAAGAGTTGACTATACGAAATTAAATAAGCTTACGGGTTGGACTCCAAAATTTTCATGGAAAGAAGGACTTCGAAAAACCATCAAATGGTATGCTGAAAATAAGGATAAGTGGATAGGAAGGGTAGATTGGTAAAATGTTAGATTTCTGGGCGAATAAAAAAATTTTAGTGACAGGCGGCAGGGGATTCGTTGGAAGTCATGTTGTAGATAACCTCACTCTCAAAAGAAAAGTTTCTCCTAAAAATTTAATAATACCCGAAAGTAAAAAAATCGATCTTAGGAAATTTGATGATGCAAGAAAAATTATGGAAGATGTAGATATAGTTTTACATCTCGCATCGGACGTGGGAGGAATAGGATACAGCAGTACTCATCCCGCAACACAGCTTAGAAATGTGCTTTTAATGGACGCAAATATTTTTGAGGCAGCATTTCAGAAAAAAATTAAAAAGCTGGTTTGCGTTTCCAGCGCTGTTGCTTATCCCGCAAATGCTTCATCCCCTTTAAAAGAAGAAGATTTATTTATTGGCGAACCGTCAAAAGGAGGGTACGGTTATGGATTCGCTAAGAGAATGGAAGTTATTTTAACAAGGGCGTATAAAGAAGAAAAAGGGCTTAATGCATGCGTTGTTATGTCCGCAAATTCTTATGGCCCCAGACAGGATTTTGATTTGGAAAGCGGTCATGTTATATCTTCATTAATACGGAAATGCTTTACGTTTAAAAAGCTTGAGGTTTGGGGAGACGGAAGTCAAATTAGAGATTTTTTCTATGTCAAAGATTTCGCAGAAGGCATTCTTTTAGCAGCGGAAAAACTCAATAGTCCAGAACCTGTTAATATCGGTTCAGGAGTTGGAGTAAGTATAAAAGATTTAGTAAAATTAATAGTGAAATTGACGGGTTTTAATGGTGAAATTTATTTTGATACCACAAAGCCTCAAGGACAAAAAATAAGAACAGTGAGTATTGAAAAAGCCAAAAAATTATTTAATTTTAAACCTCA
>JBBTZX010000011.1:0-1689 GCA_038061125.1 Patescibacteria group bacterium
ATTTAATCTAGGGAAATCTTTTTTACCACCCAACCACATCAACCAAAATTGTTTTATTTGTTCGCAATATCAATCTTTGCCCCGTCAATATAATTTTGAATTGTTTTTTTAACGCGAATATTTTTTAATTTTAGTGCTTCTTCCGGCTTAATCCAAATAAAGTGATTCAACTCTACTCCGTCAAGTTTAACCTTATCGGTTTCGGCTTCACAAACTATATGAAAAAAGACCAAATGAGCTTTGCGGTGAAAGAGCGGGCTGTTTATAAGCTCCCCCACATTAACGCAATAGAGAGGTTTAAGCTTTAATCCTGTTTCCTCTTCACCCTCTCTTTTTGCGGCACCTAAGACGGTTTCTTCGTGTTCAACATGTCCGCCAGGCAACAAATAAACATCACCCCACTTGTGGGATTTAATCAAAAGAATTTTTCCGTCTTTTTTATTTACTATCAATGCGGATGAGACCACCTCAACTGTATTGTTATACTTAGAATTCATGTTTTATTTTAGTAATGTAAAAATCCTAGCACAAAATTGCGCTTTTTGCGAGAGGTTTAATGGTTTTTAATAGTAATCTTCTCTGGCTTCTTTGGGCTCCTCTAGGGTGTTATAGTCAATCAAAATTTCTTCGTCTGCTTTGATATCTAGCGCGGCATACCAATGAAAATCGCGATGAACGGCATTCGGCGTGCGGGAATGGTTTAAGTACCAACCAACCGGCATTGCGCTAAAATCTGGCGGGCACCATAACTTATCTCCGCGGTCGACACAATATTGGCGAAACAATTCCGGCACGTCTTTTTTGTCCAGTGTGCGGGTACGATGTTTCAGTTCTTTTTCATCCCCGAACATTCTAAGATACGTCCCTTTTTTAATATCGTGAACAGCAAAGACTCCCACCTCGTGCTCCGAGGATTTTAAAATAAATGAAAATTCATTTGTTTCATCCATAAGTGAAAACGTTTGAGCACTTATTTAATCAGTCTATTAAATTCTTCTGACGACAATTTTGCGTCCCTTAAAATTTTTCGAAGAAGACCGCGGCTCACAGTCTCGTAGTTAGGGACTGAAACCGACCTTTTGTTTGGACAAGATAGACGAACGTGGCTGCCACGCTGACGAACCGGCCCATAACCAATTTTAGCAAGAATTTTAATAATTTCTTGGCCCGAAAGTATGGGCAGTTGGGTCATATTAAAGAGTAATTGTGTGCAGGCTTAGTTCTTTTGGATGATACGACTCAAGGATTTCTTGATTCTTCTTCTCTTCAAGAATTAATGCAATAACTTCTCGTATGTTTTTAAGAGCCTCATCAATAGATTTGCCCTGACTGTAACAACCCTCAAGAAGCGGACACTCAACCACATAAAATCCGTCCTCGTCTTTTTCAACAAACAAAGGAAGCTGAAGTCCGCGATATTTAAGCATAGATGATGTTTTTGGCATACCCATATTTTAACTTACGCTATTAAAATTGTAAATCACCAAAATCCTAGCACAAAATTTTGCTTTTTGCGAGTTGTTTTAAATATTTATTTAAAATCTTCTGGGTTAATTTCATCAGGCGAAGCGCCGCGACCGTGAGTAAATCTATATAATTTCGTGTGGTCGTCTAAATCTTCAGCTCTAAGCCATACGAGTCCGTCGTCGGTGTAATTTTCAACCGTCACTTCTATTCCGTTCCATTTGC
>JBBTZX010000012.1:0-1488 GCA_038061125.1 Patescibacteria group bacterium
AAATCATCTATCGTGTAAGCTCCAACAATTCCGATTGCTGATTTTCTAAAAAGAGTTATCTCGTTTATCGCAAATCCCAAAATTGACCTTAAAACGAAAAAAACAACAAGCCCTAAGCCAAAATATATCAGGATAATTTTTCCCCATCTTTTCAAATACGCTTTAAAAAGCCAGAATATAAGCCTGCGTCTTACAGTAATCATAGTTAAGCTATCGGGGGATAAGGAGAATTACCGATAAAACAGCAAAAAGAACTGATAAAATAATAGTTAGAGTCACAAGTAATTTTTCAATGCTTTGTTTACTTCGATAGAATTGTCCTTCTCCGCCTCCGAAAGCAGATGATAAACCGCTTCCCTGCATTTGAATAAGAATGACACCGATAAGAAGCGCAGATACTATAATTTCCAAAATGATAAAAATCATTATACTATTATATAATCTCGGTTAAGGCCTTTGCAAGCTTGTCTGAATCATGGTAAAGAGGAAATTTTTCATCCACAAGATCTTGTTTAACTATTTTAACGCCGGAATTCACTTTTGCATTGTCTGATTTTACGTAATCGTATTGGCGGGAAAACTTTTGCGGAATTTTAGGACTAGTATTGTTGTTTATCAGGAAATAATCAAAAACTTTGGATTTACAATGTTTTACTAGAGCGGTAACAAAATCTTTTATTTCGTAAGATGGAGTTTCAAAACTCTTATTGGCAACATTAACTATGAAAATTTTCTTGGCTTGAGATTTATCAATTGCTTTTATGATATCCGGAACCAAAAGTACAGGAAGAACAGTTGTGTAGAGGTCGCCTGGTCCGCCGATTATAACATCCGCATCCAAAATCGCCTCAACTACTTCTTTCGGTCCGCTTGGATTTTCAGGACGAAGATATAGTTGCTCAATTTTACCCGTAAATCTGCCCAAATCTATATTTTCTTCTCTTTCTACTTTCTGTCCGGTTGAGGTTACAGCCCAAATGGAAACGCTTTCCGAAGAGGAGGGAAAAATCCTGCCGGTTACTTTAAAAATTTTCTGCATTTCGGAAACGGCTTTGCCAAAATCTCCCATTATCGCAGTTAATGCCACAAGCATAAGGTTTCCGAATTTATGTCCGGGTAGATCACCGTCTGCTCCGTATCTGTCCCCGGGGAATCTGAAAGTTAAAAGGTCTTTCATTATTTTATCCTCATTGGACAAAGATGCGATACAGCTTACTAAATCTCCGGGCGGAGGGATTCTGTAAAATCTTCGCAGTCTTCCGGCTGATCCGCCGTCATCTGTCATCGCCACAATAACAGTAATATTTTTATAATGTTTTTTGAGACCTCTTAAAAGGTTGGCAGTTCCGATTCCGCCGCCAAGGCAGACTATTTTTTTGTTATCCATGTTAGGAAACCTATTATAGCAGATAGGAAAAATGAGGCAAGGACATAGGCGAAAAATGTATTAATAAATACTTTAGGAATAGTAAAGCCGGCGAAGGAAAG
>JBBTZX010000012.1:1588-13204 GCA_038061125.1 Patescibacteria group bacterium
AGGCGAAAAATGTATTAATAAATACTTTAGGAATAGTAAAGCCGGCGAAGGAAAGTCCTTTGAAAAGAAATGAGGTAATTGATATGTTTGAGAAAAAGACAGTTAAGATATAGAGAATAATTACGTTTATCAAAAACGAAAACATACCCAAAGTTATTAAGTTAAAGGGGAAAGAAATTATATTCAGAATTGGTCTTAGTATCGTGAATAGAATGAAAAGTAAAAACCCGCCAAGAATGAAAGATGTAATATCTCCTGAAACTCTTACTCCCTGCATAATTTGAGTAAGCAGGAATAAAGAAAAAGAATAGAAGAAAGTATTTCTAAGTACAGTTCTCATATATTAAAATCGTACCAAATCCCAAGTATCATTTCAACCATTTGTTGACTTTTGGCCTATATTATGGTTAAATCCACCCATGACAACAGAAGTTAGACGTGGTCCGTCTGTTATGCGCTTTGAGCCGGCAGCAGGAGAAGCTAAAAAAAGACTGGAAAGAGAATGCGAAATTTTACTTAATAAGAAAACCGAGAGCTTTACCCCTTCGGATTTCGAAGCCTTCGTACATAAGATGGTTTCCTTGCTGGGAAGATTTCAAGAGTTCTCTTCAGTAAGTACGCCAGAATTAGTGGATAAAAAATACGATCGCGCAATATCTTTAATAATGCGCAACAGTACTAAAGAAACCGATATATATATTCTTACTGCATGGTCAGCGCTTCCGGAACCTCAGCGTGAGGCTGTCCGTTCGGAAATTACAGAGCCTTTCTTGAGCGAAGTTGTTTCCACAAAACATTCTGAAGGAGGAAATAAAGTAACAGTTGTCGTTAGACGCGATCTTATTTATCCGCCAAAATCTGAAAAAAAATATATGTCGTATGTGACAGGAGAATTAATAGGATCGGATATAAAAGTACTGCGTTTAGGCGAGAGCGTTCTTGCAGGTGAGCAAAGCAAAACCCTTGCAAATAGAATTTTTGCGCTATATAGAACGAATTCAAATAAAACTCCGCACTTATAAAATCCAAGTTTAAACGTCTATGGTAGAAGCAAGAGGTAATGTAAGATACATAGAAGATTATCGCTTAAAGGAACAGATAGGAAATCCAGATATTTTGCCAACCGGTCAGTTTTTATCTAGAAAATTATACGATCCAGATAAGAAATACATCGAAAGAAATAAGTCGAGTAAATGTTGTTTAAGGTGGATCGGTTATTACGGGGATTTAGCAATAGAAATAAAAATGTGGTCTTCCAGAATAACTTCAATCCACTGGCAAAATCCGAGAGAAGAAGAGCAATGGTTTGTAGATGAAAGCAAGAGGAATAAAGTGGAATTTGGCATAATAGCTTCTAAAGTTTCGCTTTCGAGACTCGGTTGCACTATGATTCCGTTTGTAGCACTTGGCGGAGAAACCCTAGCATCTGCAACTTTGGTATTCAATGATAATTCTAATCCTTTTTGGGGAAGAGGCAGATTCCCAAAGGGACCTAAGGAACTACCCGTTAGAAGAATATCTCAAATTGATCCAGTTAAATCAAGCGTACATGGATTTAGATCTCTCGTTGATGCTACGGACACTTTAACGGAGCTTAAAGCTATGATCGTAGGATCATATAGCCTTGGGAAATAAACTTATTAAGGCTCGATCTCTGGGGTCGGATCATTTCAACCCTAATCATTTTGAGGCTATGCCTCGAAGGTGCAAAGCTAAACAATAAGCCCTGAAAATTGCCTGAAATAGAGCTAGGCGTAGCCGGGGAAGAAATCGGTTTTTATTTTACTTTTGGAAATTCCCATATCCAGTAAGGTTTTTTCAAATGCGTTAACCATGGAATGCGGACCGGATAGGTAGAATATTCGTTCTCTAAAATCCGGTATTTCTTCACGGATCATTTTTTCGTCAATTCTCCCAACTTTTCCCGACCAGTCTTTCGGGATTTGGCTCTCATCGGTTAGAGTATAAATGGTTTTTATTCCAAGATCTGCTTTTGCCTTGTCAAATATATTTCCATAGATAATGTCCGAATATTGCCTGTTTGTAAAAATAAGAATAATGCCGCGTTTTTCATTAACATCAACAAGATACTTGATTATACTGCGAAACGGAGTTATTCCAATCCCCCCTGCTATGAAAACCAGTTTTTGTTTTTCGTCTTTTGGCAGAGTAAAATCTCCGGTAAGCTGTGAAGAAACTATAGGGACATCATGACCAATATTTATTAACGTATTTTTAAAACTGCTTCCTTGAGGATAAAACTTTATTCCGAACCGCAGTTCATTCTCCGTAGGAGAAGATGCAATGGTAAAATATCTTCTGTTTCCTCTTGCGTCTGTATCCGGATGCTGGAATGTCCATTCCATGTACTGTCCTGGCGCAAACGAGAATTTTTCTTTCGGCGTGAATACGAAATCAAAAATATCCGGAGCAATCTGAATTTTTTCTTTGAGAAATAGAATAAGTTTTTGCTTGGGGCTGACAAGGTAAGAAAAAATATTTCCAGTAAGTAATGCCATTTCGGGAGTAATATCGAAATTTTGGATGTGCAATTGCGAAGAGTATAAAATACCGACCAAAATTCCGTAGCCAACTTGCGTTTTTTTTGCAGGAGGAGTTGTCGAGGGTTCGGTAAGCATAATAAGTGCAAAGAAAAGAAGAGCCGAATGCAAGAGCGCTTGATTAAGCATTGCAAACAAATTGCTTCCGTTGAAAATTGCAAAAGTAACGATTACGAAAAGCGTTGTTACCAGAAAACTAAAAACTAAATCTGTCTTTTGGATTTTTTTAACCATAAGAAGTCCTCCTAAGAGCGTTATTGGTATCATCGCGAAGCTTCCTACCCACCAAGAAGCAGGTTGATTAATTGCAATTGCTATCAAAAAAACAGCTATTGCTGCGGGATTAAAAATATGCTTTTTGTTAATTGCCAAGATGTATTTTGACGCCATTGCCAAAAATCCCGCCAAGCCCAAGAATACAGCTCCTTGGATAGATTGAGAAGGTGTGATAATAAGCGCCAAAATAAGAGCAGAAATATAGAGAGATTCAATATTCGTCGGCGCGTTAAATATTTTGGCAAATACTTTATTTGCTACGAAGGACACGGTTACTAGAACTGCGGTTGAAAAAATAATTGAAAACGGGGAAAAAGATATGATCCCCAAAAAGCTAAATATTAAGGCATTAAGAATAAGCGCGGTAAGATAGTACAGTACCAGCCGATACATTGTAATTTGGTCCAAAAAATTTTCAATAAATCTCATCAGATGCTCTTAGTATACTACGAATTGCTTCACCCTTCCTCTTTGGTATAATGTGCTTCATATGGCAAATTTTTGGAGAAAACTTCCCAAGCCCTTTACCGTTCTTGCGCCGATGGACGGAGTAACCGACACGGTTTTCCGCCAAATAATTAATAATATTGGAAAACCGGATGTATTTTTTACCGAGTTTGTAAATTGCGAAGGATTGTTATCTTCCGGGAAAAATATAGTAGCGGAACGTTTGAAATATATTCCGAATGAGCAGCCGATTGTTGCGCAAATTTGGGGAGTTAAGCCGGACAGTTTTCGTCAAGTGGCGCAAGATATAAAAAAACTTGGCTTTTCCGGAATAGATATTAATATGGGTTGTCCGGACAGAGCAGTTATCAGGGATGGAGCTTGCGCCGGATTAATCAAAAATCCAATTCTTGCCCAGGAAATTATTGAGGCGGCTAAAAAAGGTGCGGGCGGACTGCCTGTAAGCGTAAAAACACGCATAGGTTTTCATGCCGAAGATATAGAAGGATGGATTACCTTTCTTCTTAAGCAAGATTTAGCTGCGATTAGTATTCATTTGCGAACTGTCCGGGAATTGTCCAAAGTACCTGCTCATTGGGAGTTGATGCCGAAGATTATGGAATTAAGAAATAAAATTTCTCCGAAAACTCTCATTATAGGGAACGGCGATATTAAGTCTCTTACGGAAGTTAAAGAAAAGTATAAGCTCTATGGATGCGATGGCTATATGATCGGTACGGGTATTTTCGCAAATCCTTGGTTATTTAATCCATCGGTAAAGCTTGAGGATATTACTATCAAAGAAAGACTAAGTCTTTACCTAAAGCATATTGATTTATTTTCCAAAACATGGGGAAAAAGTCGCAATCCGGCTACTCTGAAAAAATTTTGCAAGACCTACGTAAACAATTTCCCAGGCGTTGTAGATTTACGGAAAAAAATAATGGAATCAAGATCCTTTAAGGATCTAAGAAGCACAATAGCTACGAACGAAACGAAGTAGCCCCTACCGGATTCGAACCGGTGATTCTCTGGCTGAAAACCAGATGTCCTAGGCCACTAGACGAAGGGGCCAAATTACATGTTGGTAAATTTTACCACAACAAACACTTCGTAGTATTATATCTAAAATACCCCTTTTAGACAATCACTATTTCTATTTCAGCTTGTTCTTTATGGCATCTAATATGCCCTTGGCTGCATCTTTGCCGCCCAAACCGAAGGATATTCCGCCGGCTATTGCAACCATTGCTACAAAACCGGTAAATAAGATCCTTATTAAGTCTGTTGCAACTCCCAGCTGATTTAGAACTGCCAATATCACAAATACATTAACAGCCCATTTCGAAACGCCAGCTATTGCATTAGCTGTTTCCGATGATACTGTTTTGGCAGAAGCCAAAACCACATCGTGAGCGAGTTTGGCAAAGACAAATCCTACCAAGCCTATGATTGCCGCTACAAATACGTTTGGCAGATACATTAAGAATTCATTTAGAACCGTAAATACTCTTGATAATCCCCAGACGTCAACCGCTGGAATTAAGAAAAGTATCAATACGAACCATCTGGTTATTTCTGCCAAGATATTTGTCCAGGTAAATTCTTCTTTTGCTTCCGGAACACTGTATTTCCTAAGCAAGCTCTCAACTTTTAAGGCTTTGAGAACTCCCACAACCAATTGCTTAAGAAGGGACGAAACTATAATGCCGATGATGATAATGATGACTCCGGTAAGAAGTTTTGGGACAAATATCGCTACTCCGACAATCCCGTTGTTAAGGGAGGATATTAAAGTCTGACCAATGTCGTTACTCATTTTCTCACCTCCTTTCTTTTTTACGCTAAATCCAGTGTACGCAGGTTTTTCACGCCTTGTCAAGCGAAAGGTTTTGCTGGTATAATTGATAAGTTAAAACACGGTTCGGTAGCTCAGTGGTAGAGCAGGAGCCTTTTAAGCTCTTGGTCCTGGGTTCGAATCCCAGCCGAATCACAGCGTAAATAAAATTTACCGTTTGAAGACTTCTATCTAAGATACTTTTGTTTCTTCTGGGGATGTTTTAGTGTTACGTAATTCCTCTACTTGCGAATTAAGCGCTACGCTTTTTCGAAAAATTCCGTCTAATAAACCGTCATTTAATCCTAAAGTTTGAAAAATCCTCCGTGCTGAGTGGATTTGTTCTTCCGCTTCTCTTAGCCGTGCCGTATATTCTACTTCGTCCAACTCGTTTTTTGCCTGAGAGTCTTCCGATAGTCTTTTTCGTTTCCAAAATCCGATTAGACTTATATCTATAGCTAAGCATTCAATACTCACTAGCATCCCTTGCAATTCATTATATCTCTGCCTAAAAACTTGCTGATATGCGAAATCAGGTAGATGAGTCAACGTTTCTCCAAATTCATATTCTCGTTGTTCCATAAATGGTTTTCGTTCTTCCATTGCGATAATATATCATAAATCTCATAAACAGTCAAAAAAAATGTTGTTGCTTTTGTAATAGCGTTATATTAAAATTCATCGGTATGGCAATGACATTGGTCGTTGGATCGCAATGGGGCGACGAAGGAAAAGGGAAAATAATTGACTATCTCTCCAAAAACTCCGATTACATAATCCGCTTTCATGGAGGAAATAATGCAGGACATACTATTATTAACGACTATGGAAAATTCGCCATGCATCTTATCCCCTCTGGGGTTTTTTACGAAAATACGACAGCAATAATTGCCAACGGAACTGTTTTAGATCTGCAAGTTCTAGTTGACGAAATTGAAATGCTGAAAAAAGTAGGAGTTAATCTTACCAATAGACTTATCATTTCTCCCCGCTGTCATATTATAATGCCTTATCACAAATTGCTGGAAAAAGTTTACGAGAAAGCTAAGGGAAAAAGCAGGACAGGATCAACCGGCAGAGGAATTGGGCCGGTATATGCAGACAAAGTCAGCTATAACGGGATTAGACTTACCGACCTTTTCGATAAAAAAATATTCAGAGAAAAGCTTACGGTTCAACTGCTGATTAAAAATAAAATTCTTCAAGCTTTAGGAGAAAAACCTCTCAATAGGAAAGAAATAGAAAAAAATCTCCTTGCTCATTTTAAAAAATTACTGCCGTTTATTAAAGAACCTTATTCAATATTTCAAAAAGCTATTAAGCAGAAAAAAAATCTTCTTTTTGAAGGAGCGCAGGGTATTTTCCTAGATAATGATTGGGGCACATACCCTTTCGTTACTGCATCAACATCCCTTTCGGGAGGAATTGCAGGAGGCACTGGAATTCCGGCGCAAAAGCTAACCTCTGTTATTGGCGTAGTTAAAGCATATACGACTCGCGTTGGAGAAGGACCTTTTCCAACAGAATTATTAAATGGCATTGGCGAAAAATTAAGAACTATTGGGGGGGAATTTGGCGCAACTACGGGTCGTCCGAGACGCTGCGGTTGGTTTGATGCGGAACTTATTAGGTTTGCTTCCGAAATAAATGGTTTTACAGAACTTGCAATAACGAAATTAGATATTCTTGATACTTTTAAAGAAATTAAAATCTGCACTCATTACATTTTAAACGAAAAAAAAGTTTCCTATTATGACGGCGATGCGACCTTTTTGTCAAAAGTAAAACCGGTTTACAAAACGTTCAAGGGGTGGGAAAAATCAACCAAAGGAATTACGAAATATAGCAATCTACCAACACAAGCGAAACAATATTTAAAAGCAATAACGGATTTAACCGGAGTTAAAATAAAATTAATCTCAACCGGAGCAAAAAGAGATGAAATAATCAAAATTTAGTATAATATAATTATGCCAGCACCAGAACGCTACGCAGGACAAATTCCTGACATGGTAAAAGTTTGGAAAGCCGAAGGATATTTCCGCGCTCAAACTAATATTTGGGCAGCGCAAAGTGAAGCAAGGCATGAATTGTACGGAAAACCCACCGCAGAACAATTAGAGCAAATCCAAACAGCTCTAAAATTAACTCCAGAAGATATTATCGCCCTTAACGAAGCAAAGGGGCATGAAACCAACAAGCTTCTCAGAAGAGTACAAAGTAGGCTCTCTCCAGAAGCAGGTAATTTTGTTCATCTAGGAAATACGAGCTCTGATGTATTAGACACAAGTCTTTCCTTACAAATAATTGAATCTTTAGGTATTGTCGAAAATGACTTTAGTCAATTGGGAGATTCTTTAAAAGAATTAGCAATTAGACATAAAGATACTTTGCAAATTGGACGCAGCCATGGACAGCATGCAATACCGCAAACCTTTGGACGTCAGGTCATCGGCTGGTATGCAGAGGTCAAACGAGGAATCGATAGGATTAACCAGGCGAAAGAAACTATTGCGGTTGGAAAATTATCTGGAGAGATTGGAACACATGTATTTATTGATCCAAAATTAGAAGAGAGTGCATTAAAAAAATTAGGTCTCAAACCTGATGAAGCACCAACTCAAATTATAAGTCGTGACAGGCATACTCAAGTAGTAGGATTAATGGTAACTAATAGCGGTACGCTCGCGCGCATAGCTGAAAACATTCGTCAATTAGCAAAGACTGAGATAGGCGAAGTTCGTGAACCATTTGAAGATACTCAGCAAGGATCAAGTGCAATGCCTCATAAAAGAAACCCGGAGTTGTCAGAACGTATAATTGGACTAAGTAGGGTAATTCGTACTCAATTTGCTCCAGAATCTGAAGCAACTATGGCTTTGTTTGAGAGAGATATTAGCCATTCTTCAACGGAGCGCTATGTATTTCCCGATGTATTTGAACCTTTGGCATATGCTACTAGATTAACCAAATTTATCATTGATAACCTAGAGGTTTTTCCAAAGAAAATGGAAAGAAATTTAAGCTTGACATATGGCGGTATTTATAGCTCCCGTTTACTCAATGCTCTTATTGATACTGGTAAATACTCAAGAACTCAAGCTTATGAATTAGTAAAAAAACTTTCTCAAAAAGCAATTGATCGGGAAGTAGATCTTAAAATTTTAGCTTCAGGAGAACCAGCTATTACAACTCTATTAAAACCAAAAGAATTAGAAGAGCTTTTCGATCCAAAATTCTATCTTAAAAATATTGATGTTGCTTTTAAGCGTACAGGCGTAATCTTTTCGGAGAAGAAAAAATAATCTATTCCCATTCCATTGTTGCTGGGGGTTTGGTGGTAATATCATAAACAACTCGAGAAACTCCTTCGACTTCATTAACAATTCTTGAAGAAATTTTTTGCATCAAATCATAGGGAATGCGTGCCCAAGTTGAGGTCATTATGTCTTTTGATTCAACTATCCTTATGGCAACAACCTCGCCGAAATTCCTTCCGTCCCCTTTTACGGCTGTTGAAAAAGCATTTGTCAAAACAGGAAAAGATAAAAAAACATTTTGCAAAATTCCCGCTTTCTCTAGCTCTGATAACACTATCTCATCCGCTTTTTTCTCCATTTCCAATCTTTTTTTCGTGACCTCCCCCCTAATCCTAACCGCATAGCCTGGTCCGGGAAAAGGTTGTTTGTTAATAAATTCTTCAGGTAAGCCTAGTTTTCTTCCTATCTCCTTAACCTCATCTTTGTAAAAACTTCGCATTGGTTCAAGAAGTTTTAACTTCATATTTCTTGGAAGTCCCCCGACATTGTGGTGGCTTTTGATTTTTGCCGAATGCTTTATCCCCTGACCCTTCTGTCCATCAGGGCGTCGTGGCGCTCCGCTTTCAATGACATCGGAATATATCGTTCCTTGCAGTAAAAATTTTACATCGTTGCCTTTCTTTATCTGCCTACGCATTTCCTTTTCAAAAATTCTGATGTAGAAATTCCCTATAATTTTACGTTTTTGCTCCGAATCGGTAATCCCTTTTAGGAGTTTTAGCATCTCTTTTCTTACGTTTACAATAATGGGTTTAATGCTTAGACTTTTGAAAACCTTTTTAATGTATACGTTTGTTTTTGCCCTCATCAAACCGTTATCAACATAAACAGGAATAAATTGTCTACCAATTGTTTTTGCAGCTAAAACTGCAGCAACGGTTGAATCAACTCCTCCTGAAACAGCTCCTATGACATACGAATTCCCAACTTTTTCTTTTATTTCATTTTCGGTTTTTTCTATGTCAATCTCTTTCTTTTCCATTTTTGCATCACAGATATCAATAAAATTCTTGAGGAGTTGATTTCCAAACTCCGTATGCTCCACTTCCGGGTGGAACTGAACTCCGTAGATTTTATTTTTTTCATTTCCGACAAATGCGAATCTAACAGTCTTCGATGAAGCAAAAATTTCGAAGCCTTTTGGTAGACTTACAACTTCATCTCCATGACTCATCCAAACGGTAAATTGTTTAGGCAATTTACTAACTATTGGCCATTTGCTATTAGCTATTCGCAAATCTGCTGGACCATACTCCTTTTTACCCGCAATCACTTTTCCACCCAAAAGCTTAGCAGTCAATTGAAATCCATAGCAAATGCCCAAAATTGGAATCCCTAAGTTAAAAATATCTTTACTAACTGTTGGAGTTCCTTTTTCGTAAACAGAAGCAGGCCCACCCGACAAAATAATACCTTGAGGTTTTTCCTCCTTTATTTTTCCATATGCTTCTTGCGGATTAACAATTTTTGTCAAAACTCCGAGGTCTTTTATGCGCCTTGCAATTAGATGTGATGTTTGGGAACCGAAGTCAACAACAAATATCATAAAGCTTACGCATAGTTTTTTCCAGGATTCGTGATCAAGATGTCATGTGGGTGGCTCTCTATCAAGGAAGCCTGCGTTATTCTAATAAAGCGGGTTTTCTTCCAAAGCTCTTTAATATTAATTGCCCCAACATAACACATACCGGATCTTATTCCTCCCAAGACTTGACCAACTATTTCATTAACAGTTCCTTTTATCGGAACTAATCCCTCAACCCCTTCTGCAACTAAAATCCTATCGCCGTAATCTTTTCCATGAAATTCCTCTTCTGATTTTATTTTTGTTCCTTTTTCCATCGCGCCAACCGATCCCATACCTCTATACTCTTTAAACATATATTTGTTTTTCGCAGTTTTAAAAACACTTCTAAATCTACGAGGCACTTGTTTCTCGCTAAGTTCAACTATTTTCCCTGGAGCTTCAAGAGCAGACGCAAAAAAACTTCCCATCATTACGGTTGATGCACCTGCAGCTAATGCCTTGACGATATCGCCTGAATATTTAATTCCTCCATCCGCAATAACAGGAACCTCAAACTTTTTTGCAATTCTAGATGTTTCCATAATCGCTGTTATTTGAGGTACGCCCATGCCGGAAATTATTCTGGTTGTGCAGATTGCACCCGGTCCCATGCCAACACGAAGTCCATCTGCGCCTGCCTTTATTAATCCCATTGCGCCATCATAAGTTGCCACATTTCCCGCAATAACTTCAAGCTTAGGATATGTCTTTTTAAGAAGTTTTACGGCCTCTATAATTGTTTTTGTGAAACCATGAGCAGAATCTACGACGACAACATCTACTTGTGCATTGACCAATGCTTTTGCTCTTTCTTCGAAATTTTTCCCGGCAATTGCAGCTCCCACAAGAAGTTTTTTACTTTTCACAATTTTAACTTCTTTTACTTGGTCTTCGACAGTTAAATTTCTGTGAATAATTCCTATGCCTCCCATACTTGCTAAAGCTATAGCCAGTTTACTTTCCGTAACTGTGTCCATTGGAGCTGAAACAAGAGGAATGGATAATTTGATTTTTCTTGTAAAATTTGCGGATAGATCAATTTCCGCTCTTGTAAAATCGCTGTAAGAAGGGAGAAGTAAAACGTCATCAAAGGTAAGTCCGAAATGAGGTGAAAGTTTCGTAGTCTCCATAGTTTACTCTATACCATCTCCTATATTTTGTCAAGGCTATTTTCTTTTTCTTGATAACATGTCATTTTTAATGTATCGTTAAATAAGTAGCCAAAAATGAAACACGGAGCACTTAAAGTTTTATTTGTATCCAACGGAATTTTTGTCTTCGCGGACAGTCTGTTGGGGCCCTTATATGCAGTGTTTGTGCAGAAATTTGCAGACGGTGTTTTGGCAATAAGCATATCCTGGACAGCATTTCTTATCTCAACTACGCTATTCACATTTTTAATTTCCCGTGTTGGTGACAAAATACGCAAAGACGATTTGCTTATGGCAAGTTTTATAGTAAGAGCAATCGTTTGGTTAAGCTATATATTTGTCGGTAGCATGCCCCAATTAATAGTTCTGCAGATATTTTTAGGTATTGGCGAGGCTTTGGGATCGCCATCGTTTAGTGCAATTTTCGCAGAACACTTAGACAAAAACCATCACGTAC
>JBBTZX010000013.1:0-10232 GCA_038061125.1 Patescibacteria group bacterium
GTCGGAGTAAGACAATAGCAAATATGCAAAGTCCCGGGTTTGGTAATAATTCCTTTTGCCGCCTCGCTGGTTACGGATATTACCAAATCATACTCATCAAAAGAAAAACTTTCAAAAGCCAAAGGCATAAACGGTGCATATAGCTCATGGTGTGCGGCAAATGGAAAATTTTGCAAAAATGAAGTTTTGACATCAAAAACTTTTGCCCACGGAGCTTTTTCTTTATCATAAACAGATGTATAAAGTGGCGCATGCGGAAATAACCTATGCAGAGCTAATAAAACTCTTTCCGCCCCTCCCCACTTATTCACCCTATCATAAACCAGTGCGATTTTCATATATTTAAATTTCTATATTCATTTTCCTGCCAATATCCAATAGCTTGGCCAAAGGAAGACCAACTACAGTGTAATAGTCTCCGACAATTTTCTTTATAAATTTGGCGCCTTTTTCCTGAATTCCGTACCCTCCTGCTTTATCCAAAGGTTCACCTGACGCAACGTAATCATCAATTTCCTTATTGGACAAAAATTTAAAATATACTTTTGCAATGTCGCACGCGGATAAAACTTCTAGCTTATTTTTCTCTTTTTTAATAAGCGCTATCGCTGAAAAAACTCTATGCATTTTTCCGCTTAGGAAATTAAGCATCTTTTTCGCATCCTTTTTGTCTTTGGGTTTTCCCAAAATTTTACTTTCGCAAACAATCAAAGTGTCTACGCCAAGAAATATTCCATCTCCCAATTTACTTACTACGTCCATTGCCTTACCCTTTGCGTTATTTATAACTAATTTCTTAACGCCGGAAATATTAACATCTTCCAAGCTTTTCGCTTCTGTGAATGTGCTCGAAACAGATTCAAAATCAACGCCGATTTGTTTTAAAATTGCTATTCTTCTTGGTGATTTTGAAGCAAGAATTATTTTAACCTTCATTATATACATTTAGCGTTTCTTTTACCATCTTCTCCCAAGAAAAAAGTTTTGTTCTCGCTAATCCTTCATCTATTTTCTTACTTAAATGATATATATTATTTAAGTAAACGTCTCTCATCTTTTGAGCAATATCTTGAATATTATATGGATTAAAATAAACTACCGTGTCTTGGCAAGTTTCTCTTAGCGATGGTATGTCCGATGCTAGAACTAAACATCTATTTTCCATCGCTTCCAAAGCAGGCAATCCAAATCCCTCCATTAAAGAGGGCATTATCAGCGCCAACGCATTTTCATAAAGCTTGGATAATTCTTCATCAGTTGCTTCGCCAAAAAAAAGTATATTTTTTTCAAGTTTCATATCGGCTACTTTTTCTTTCAATCTTTTATAAAAGAAGTTTTCTTTCCCAACTAAAACCAAAAAGATATTGGAATTTTTACTGCTTAAAATATTAGAGAATGCGTCAATTAATCTTTCTATGTTCTTATGCGGATATGCATTTCCAACAGACAGAAAGTATTTACCTTTAACCAATAACTTCTGACTGCTAACTGCTAACTTCCGATCTACTCCTTCATAAGTAACTACAACTTTATTCCTGTCAACTCCTAAATGATCCACTATTTCTTCTTTGGTTGCGTTGGAAACCGTAAGAATTTTTTTCGCTTTTTCCGCAGCCTTCCTAATTATGTATTTGTAACCTAATATCTTTAATCCGTAGAGCGGTAGGGGAAGAGTTGAGGCTTTACCTGTTGGAAAATGGTTAATAATAAGATCATGGATAGTGATAACGAAAGGTTTATTGTAAAAAATAGGAATTGAGAAATATGGAAAATGGACAAGATCTAAATTTTCTTTATTAAGAATGGACGGAAATTTTATCTGTTCTTCCAAAGTATGCCACCTGATGTCAGCTTTAACTATTTGCCATTTGCCATTTGCCATTTGCGAAATGACACTTTTGTAATCTTTTGATAAAACGAACAAAGTATAAGTATTTTTTTTGTCTATCTTGGCTAAATTAAAAACGAGGTTTCTCGTATAACGGCCAACACCGGATTCATTCCAAAGCCGGCAATCAATTCCAATTCTCATCGCTTAAGTATAGCAAAAAATATAGAGGACCAAAATCAAACAAGCAATCTTCTAGGAAGTACTACTGCGAATACTGCAAAAGTGCCACCATGACCCTTGTCACGAAACCAGTCAACAATCTCGAGCTTGCGAGTTTGATCATTACGACCTACGCGGGCATTGCTTCTGAGAGATGTTTGATCATCTGTACGACCAAACCAATTAGTAAAAAGCACCCCGTTCTCTCTCTTTCGATACTCTTTGTCCAAATTGGACAAGGATTGATGCATGCCTAGGCCTAAGTATGCTAATGCCAGCTCTTATATCCTTTGGTAATTTACTTCTGAGAATAGCTTCCTGATCCTTTATCTTTTTAAATTGATCCTCTGTTGATAAACCATTACTACCCTCAATTCTAAATCGACCAGGATTAATGGCAACCTCAATTTGGGGAGGGACGCTTGATCGCATTTCCTCTGAATCAATCATGTAACCAAGGGACGATTCTACTCCTTCATCTGTTACGAGCCTGTTGATTGAGACAGGATTAATAGCAACGACGAATCTTAAACCCTTTCTTGCTAAAATCTCACGGGTACGAAGATATATCTTGTCACTTACTGCTGGAATATCAAATGGCTGCAGAAAAGTTTCAGGTGCGTGCACCTTTCTTGCAAGTTCTGCCAAAGCACTGGCGCCATCCGCTATTTCGGAATGTCCTGACCCTAGAAATTTTCTTGCCAACTTTTCTAAATCCGATGACATAGTTTATGGATATTACCACACTATGAGATTATTTGTCAAATGTTGATTAATGATTAGTAACGAGGTGAAATTTTAGGTTTATTGCCAGCATAACAAGCCAGGTTATGATTTTTGGATATTTCTTGACGTAATGCTTTTTGTAGAAAATTTTCATGGCAGAAAATCTGGCTTTGGTTGCTCTTTTTTTGGTTTCTAAATCCGCCGTACTAATATTTTGCGAAATTTTCTTAATTCCTCCGGCAACTCCTTTGTAGTGCAATATCCAAACTTGCGGGACATAATAAATCTTCCAGTCAAGTTGCTTTAACATATAGCAAAAATCTAAATCTTCTCCGTAAAAAAAATAATCTTCGTCCCACCAGCCAATTGCTTCTCCCGCCTCTCTTCTTACTATCATAAATGCGCCTGCGCAGGCATCTATTTCATGAACTTTTCCAAAATTCATCCATCCCAGATTGTATCCGTTAAATAATTTTGATTTTGGAAATATTTTGGAAAGTCCGGAAAAATATGAAAAAGAATTCCATGGCGTTGGAAAACCCCGATGGCTCGCATCGTCAATTTCTCCATTTGGCATTACGATTTTACAAGTGGCTGCCCCGGCATCTCTATGAGCATCCATAAACTTAATCATCTCTTCAACTGTATTATTCTGCATAACGGTGTCGGGATTTAAAAATAAAAGGTAACGGCTCTTTTGTGAGGCTTTTATTCCCTGATTGTTCGCTTTCGAAAACCCCAAATTCTCCTTATTTTTGATCAGTTTAAAACTTAAAGTTTCCGTCGGCAATCCATCAGTCGATGCATTATCAATAACAATTACTTCATAAGTAATCCTTTTAGAAACAGACTTTTTAATGGAATCTAGTAAATTCTTTAAAAAAGATTTTGTATTATAATTAACGATTATTATAGATAAATCAATCATTTTTAACTGCCTCTTTATAAACCGCTTCTAATTCTTTAATAATTTTCTCCCAAGTATAATTTTCTTCTATGAATTTTCTGGCGTTATTTGCGATACCTGCGTAAGCCTTATTGTCTGTTAAAATTTCTATTGTTTTTCTGGCAAAATCCGATGAATTTTCTGCAACAATAATCTCCCCGCCTTCTCTCGCATTAACCGAATTGCCAAGATTTGTTGTGATAACTGGAACTCCGCTTGCCATTGCTTCCAAAATTTTAAAGCTTGTTCCTCCTCCAACTCGAATAGGGGCTAACAATATATCTGCTTTCTGGTAAATTAAATTCGTATCTGCCGGAGCGTTCTCATCAAAAATAACATTTTCCCCTCCTAAACTTTTAATCTCTGGCGGAATTCTTTTCCCCACAATCCACAACGTTAATTTTCCATTTGCCATTTTCCATTTGCCATATATTTCGGGCCATATCTCCTTTAAAATCCATTTTGCCGCATCCCTATTTTCTATCCATTTAAAATCGCCAATAAATAAAATCCTCTTCTCCTTGTCCTTAATTCTTAATTCTAAATTCTTGATTCTAAATTGCTGAAGACCTACTCCATTCGGCACAATCTCAACGTCTCTTTTTCCCATCTCTTCTTTATCTTGATTCGATACGGCAATTAATTTTTTCGCCCTGTCCCAAGCTTTTTGCTCTTGATATTTCATCTTAGCGATATCTACATACAGAAACGGCTTTAGGAAAAAAGGCGCATTCTTGGTAAAACGCTCGTAAACTAAATACTCAATATTATGTTCAGCTAAGACAATAGGGATTTTAGTCTGGGGCACGTTTTGAAGAATGTAGAAAGTTTCAGCATGAATTAAATCAAAATCAGTATTGTTTAATAATTCGCTAATCTTGTTTGTCATATCGCTATTTTCATGTCCAACTATTAAAAATGGGTTTGCGGAAAAGCCTGATGCTGTTATATTTTGCCAAGACCATTGTTTTCTTCTGTTAACCGTTATTACCTTTTCGCAAATCTTCTCAACTTCCCTAATATCTTTTTCTGTTTGATAATCTCTTTTCTCGCAAATAAGAGTTATCTTGTGCTTTCCGGATAAACCTTTTATAAGATTGTACAAACGGATGTGTCCGCCGGAATAAAGAGGATAGGGCAAGAATGACGAAACCAGAAGGATGTTCATCTTAATCTTTTGCTTGTTCTATCAAGCCTTGAGCAGTTGGCTTTGTCATATCAAATATCGCATATTTGGGAGTTATTATTACGAGTTTAAATAATTTTTCATTATTAAGATCTTCTTGGGACGGATCAGCAAAAGCAATGTAAGATGCCCCTGCTTTTTTAAAAGCCTTATAGGATCTGTCAAAAACCGGCCAACCCTGCCTATTAGTGTAATATAAGAAAGTCGTATCCGCACCATAAGGCGCGATAACTTTCGCATCTTTGGGAGTCAAAGCATCAACTGCCTCTCCAGCCAAAATAATATCAGGATGCTGAATGCTGTAATAATCTCTAACCGCAAACCAGCCGAAAGCCAACATAAAGATAACTCCAACAGTTATCGTAAGATAAGAAACCCAACGATTAAACACATCCTTTTTTTCAAGGATCAAGTCTAAGCCTTTACCAAAAAATATAGCCAAAGTCGGGATAATCAAAACCTGATAGTAATCATGCTGAATATTCCCTGTTGCTAGAACTGTCATGTAGGCAAGGGACGAGATGATAAAATAAAAGAAAAGCCAGCCTTCTTTTTTGTTTATTTTTCTAAGTATTCCCAATACAAAAAATGGTAATCCCCAATAACCCAAAATAAGCCGCCCTATTCTGTCAGCAAAAAGCCACTGAAAAAATGCCCCTTTAAACCGAATATGATTTCCGTTAAATAACCAATCGCTGCGGGCAATTCCCGGAAGAAATTCCTTTTGATTTATCCATATGCGCCAAAGTCCTAATGGCATCGTAACTAGAATGAGAAATAACCATAATTGCCATTTCTTTAAGAATCCAAATCCAAATTGATGCCATACGAGATAAATAAGCGGCAAGGTAAAGAATAAAGCGTAAGGCCTAAGAAGGAAAGCTGCTGCAATAAAAATTACTGTAATTAAAAATTGAAAGTTTAAAATTGACAATTTGGGCCGCTCTATCCAATTTGAGAAAAAGTATGTTCCGCCAAGAACTGCTGCAACCATTGATTGATCGGGAAGAATAGTACGACCAAAATAAACGTTGTAGGGAACAAAAGCAAAAAAGAAAGCAGCAATAAGTCCTGTTCTTGAATTTATATACTTTTTGACCAACAGATAAAGAAAAACTATCGACGTTAAGCAGGAAAAAATAGTTATCAATCTTCCCCATTCTTCCAGCGTAAATCTATCGAATAAGATGAACAAGCCTGCCTGAGCAGCATTGTAAATCGGAAATTCAACAAACCTATAGCCTTGCGGATTATCAGTTAAAGAAACTGCTATTGAGAGATCTTCGAATTTTGGACGCAGTAAATCAAATCCGTTTTTGACAAAATTTCTAGAAACTGCCGAAGTGTCTGATTGACGCCATGAATGCCAATCCGCAACCGGCCAACTAAAATGATAAAGTCTAACCGCAAACGCCCCAGCCAAAATAAGCGCTAAAGCAAAAAACTCAATCTTTTTCATTATTCAATATTATTATTGTACTGCATTCTATTCTCATTGCCAACTTATCTTGGTGGATTAAGAAGATTTATCTGCCCATTTTTTGCCCTAACAACCTCATCTACATTCCCATCTTTATCGAATCTAAATACGTGACCGTTTACTGAGCCTGCCGCCTGATCAAATGCAGAATTAATATCTGAAGCTGTATAAACCGCAAGATTTGGGTTTTTGAATGTAAGCCATAATGCGTCTTTCAATCCTACCGGCCATACCCATGCTTCGCCATTCCTAATCGGCATATTCACAAAATAGAACCGCATATTATCTCTTATCCAGAAATCCTTAGAGTATTCCTCAATTGAAATAAGAAATCTCTTAGACTCTTCTCCCGCCCTTTGCCAATCCGCGTGAATTTTCTGAAGACTAAATAACTGAACCATAGAATACATGATCATTATTATTACTATCGCTCCCGTACCGATGTATCTATCGCTAATGTTTATTAAATAAACGTATGACTTTTTTAGAAAAAGCGCAAAAAGGATTACGAATCCAATGGATGATAAATAACTATAACGGGATGTTATATTTCCTAATCCCAAAAATGGAAGTAAAGCTATAAGGAAAAATAAAAATCCGAAAATAATGATTTTCCGATCTTTTTCTTCAATTCTCTTCATAATTATTCTATACATAGCAATAAAGCCAAAAATTACCACAAGAGAAAGCGGCACGGCCACTAACATGTGGCTTCTCAAAAAGCTTCTTAACCCCTCATAGAAAGACAGCGATTGAGGACCCAAAAGATCAAGAAGCAGATATCCCACGGTATTCCCTAAGAAATTATATGGGAGTTTAAGAATGTTGTAGCTGTAATCCCCGCTAAGCCAATGGCTTCCTGCTACGAGACGCAAAATCAGATAGGGCAAAATGGGAGATAGAAGAAGTTTATAGGAAGCTTTTCTTGATAGCTTATTTACGACCAAATTCTCTCCAAAAATAAAGTCATAAAGAATTATTAATAATGGAACTACAATTCCAAGCTCATGGAACATTAAGCTAAAAGAGATAGAAGCTAAGGAAATAATAAGATAAATTATTTTTTTCTTTTCTTTCCAAACGATAAAGGACAACAAGCCGGCAAGAGCAAACATTGCGTTGAAAAGAAAACCTGTGGATGAAATCCAAAATATATCTTCATGATGACCGCTTAAAACAATAAATAAAACAACACTTATAATCGACAGGATGTAGTCTTTGAAAATTTTTCTTACTAAGAAAAATAGAAATGCGCTAACTGTAAAATGCAGGAAAATTGAAACTAAATGATACATTGCTTGGTTAAGCCAAAATGCCGAATACATTAGGGAGAAATAAATTTTTGTTCCGGGCCGATAGAAGAATCCATTGGCCTGTGTAAAATAATTAGTTACGTTACTGCAACAGTCTTGAGCCCACCTAAACCACGTGAAATCATCTCCGACGAAATAATTGTTATAAAGAGAGAAGAAAAATGTTGCAGTAATAATAAGAATATAAACAACAATCGCATAGGGAGAAATTATTACTTTCGTAAACTCTTTGAAAAGATTCATCTCCTCTTTTTGATATAAATGTAAAGTTCCAATCGTTACTCCCATCAAAAGCCAATATGTAAAAGCAATTTTAGATGCTTCAAAAACATCAATTAGAAAAGCATTTAATGCTAATCCGAAACTTCCTGCAATAAAACCGATTATAAAACTTCTAACAATAGGAGAATCCACTTTTGGCAAAAGTCTCCTAACGTAGATTACGGCAATTATAAAAATCGAAATGAAGGCAATAAGTCCGAATAATCCTGACTCACCCAGTATACGGAGATAGTTATTGTCAACCGCAAGGCTAACCGAGCCAAACCCACTCCCTAAAAAAATATTCCGCTTGAACGCGTCAAATGTCTTTGGCCATTCCCCCTGAAATCTGGTAGTAAAAGAAAGATCATAGGCTTTTGCTTTTTTTATCAAATAATCACCATAAAAAACACTTATTTCCTGAGATTCAACTCCCGTTTTGTCTGTCAATTTTTCGAAATAATACGCATCTACCTTCTTGATAACCGGCGACAAAGGAAGATTTACATAACTTGTTCCCTGCGGAAGATTTTCCCCGGTCGAACTATTTGCCTCTACAACAAGAGAAACTATTGGAGGAATCAATTCAAAGGGCACTGTTGCCGAAGCAGTTGCATTTAAGGCGTCTGCGTTAGAAATCGATACTTTTTTAACAATTTTACCTTTGAGATATGCGGCCGGCACCTCCTTAACTTGACCGATTGCCCCCCCTGTTTTTGCGTTAACTAAGACACTAACTTCTGAAACGGTACTATTAAACCGCTGAAGAAGACTTGGAGAAAAAATCAATAGCGCTAAAGTTAAAATCAAAAGAAGTCCGATAACTAATTTCTTCTTCTGAAGAATCAATAACATCAACATGGAAAGCAAGAGAACAAAAAATGAAACTCTGGATACTGTCATGAAAAGAAGAACAAAGCCCAAAGAAGCGACAACGAGTAAGAAAATCTTAAAAATTACATTCTTAAATCCAAAAGCCAAGCTTGTCAAAAGAGGAATTACCAGAACCAAATATGCTGCTAGATCATAATGCCCTGCAAATGTGGACGAAACTCTTGATAAGGAAGAAAGATATATGGGAATTCCTTTGGCAAATTCCTCATTCATTGTCAAAAAGGCCGGAAATCCCAAAAATTTCTGTCCAAAACCATATCCTATAACCAAAAGAAGGACAACCGTCAGCGTAAATGCGATATACGATATAGCTTTTTTGTCTTTTATACTACCATAAGCAATGAAGAATAAAGACATATACTCTATTCTTCTTAAAAAACTTAAAAACGCCACATTAGAAAAAACGTCTGCAAGAGTAGGAAAAAGTATTAAAACACCATGAAGCGTTGACAGACCGCCAATAAACCAAAAAAACATTATGGGAATTGTTAATGGAGTTTTTAAGGTAACCTTTTTAGATAAAAACATTGCCACCCAGATTAATACTACAAATGTAACAACAAAATCCTCCGCTCTCACATACACCCATGTATTGACGATATCAAAGAGGGGCAATTTTGGATAAAGAGGAATAAACGCTAGCAGAAAAAGAGTAATTAAGAATAAAAAATTATTTGAAATGAAACGCAATATTTTCATAGCTCAATCCCTATAGCGCTTTTGTAAGTATTTTTAAGATAAGTATTGTTCGTTAAAAACCCAAAAAAGATTGCAACTGTTGCCTTCGCAGTAAGTAATTTTCTTGCTAAAATATACTGCCAATAGCTTTTGTTTTTTTTGTAAAAATACAAAATACCCTTATAGATATTGATTATAGCAAATGTCCTACTGCTGCTTCCATGCCCATTATGAAATATGCAAGCTCCTGGATAAAAATACGTATCCCAACCCTTGTCTTTCGCTCTATAGCAAATGTCCATATCTTCCATATACATGAAAAAATGCTCGTCAAAACAACCCAATTTCTTGAATATATCCTGCCTTACCATCATAAATCCCCCGCTAACCCAATCAACTTTTTTAACAATCGCTGGACTCTCGCGCAGAAGACCAAGCCTCTCTCCGCCAATAAGCATTAGGAAGAGATTAAAAAGAGTATAGAATTTTCCGCAGGATGGCTGAAGTGAACCATCTTTATTTGTAAATTTTCCTCCTAAAATTCCAACTTTTTTACTAGAATCCAAAAACTCAATCATACCTGCAAGTCCTTTATTAAGCATTTCCGTATCCGAATTTAGAAATAGCAGATATTTTCCCTTTGCGTGCTGCGATGCCTTATTCATTCCTTTGGCGAACCCTAAATTTTCTTTATTTTC
>JBBTZX010000014.1:0-1453 GCA_038061125.1 Patescibacteria group bacterium
TTCGCGCTGCACAGCGGGCGCGGCCAAAATTTTCTCCGCTGGCATTTGACGTATGCAGAGTTGAGAATACCAAATGCCCTGTTAACGCGGCCTGAATAGCCAGTTCTGTTGTCTCCGAATCTCGTATTTCTCCAACCAATATGATATTGGGATCCTGACGCAGAAATGATCTCAATCCTGTTGCGAAAGTAAGCCCTACTGCCGGATTTATTTGCACCTGATTAATTCCGGGCATTTGGTATTCAACAGGGTCTTCAAGCGTCACTATATTAACTCTTGTGGTATTCAGTTTGGACAAAACAGAATAAAGAGTGGTGGTTTTTCCGCTCCCTGTTGGACCGCAGACAATAATAATTCCGTGGGGTCGCAGTATCGCAGTTTCCAAATTTTTCAAAGAACTTCCCATCAGACCCAACTCCTGAAGGGTAGGTATTCCGCCGGATTTCCGAAGAAGCCTCATGACAATTTTTTCTCCAAAGGTTGTCGGCAGAACAGAGATACGCAGATCTACTTCTTTGTCTGCAACCTTGAAATTAAACCTTCCGTCTTGAGGAGTACGATGCTCGTCTATTTTCATATCTGATAAAATTTTAATCCGCGATACAACTGCCTCCTGAACATTTTTGGGAAGACTCAATCTATCATAAAGAATTCCGTCAATTCTATATCTGACCCTAACCCTATCCTCTTGAGGCTCTATATGAACATCGGAAGCACGGCTGGTAACTGCATATTCCAAAATCGTTGAGACGATTTTCGCAATCGGAGCTTCTTTGATAATTTCCGCTATTTTTTTGCTATCAATGGTTTGAGTTTTGTGCAGACTTTCCGTTTCTTTTAAAGCTTCCCCAACTTCTCCAACCAATTCCTGACGGTATTGTTCATTTATCGCTTTTTCTACGTCTTTCGCAGATGCCGCAAAAACTTTTATATTCAGCCCTGTTTTTTGGCGAACAAAAGAAATTGCCTCCAAATCTACAGGATTACTCATTGCAATAGAAAGCGTTTTCGTTTTATCGTCGTAGGAAAACGGTACCAGAAAAAAGCGCTCAACTACTGCTCTTGGCATTAAACCTAAGGCTTGAGGGGAAAATGAAGTTCCTTCCAAGGTCACAAAAGGAATACCCAAAAGCTTTGCTTTGGCCTCTGTTATTTTTTCTTCCGGCACTATATTTAAAGACGTAATGACCGACTCCGAAGATAATCCCTGGCTGGCGCTTTTGACCTTTATTTCTTCATATTGCGACGAGGTTATCAGACGTTCCGAAAGGAGAACATCCAAAAGCGTTTTATTCTCTGTGACAAATTTAGAATCATCAATGGGCATTACTTCCATAATAGGGAAAAGTTATATATAATGTCAACATATTCATTCCAAAATATGCAGACACTTTTGATAATTTCCAAAATTATACAGAAAGGGATTGACCATGCAATTACTATTTGCAAGAAA
>JBBTZX010000015.1:0-8046 GCA_038061125.1 Patescibacteria group bacterium
TGGCGCGCCTTCTGCTGGCGTTCCTGTTTCTGTTGCCGTGGCTGCTTTTGCTGCTTCTGATGCTGCTTGTTCAGCTGCTGCTTGGGCTTGAGCTTCTTTACTGACCAGTTCGCCAATTTTTACTACAACTTGAGATGGATCAGTAACAATAGTAACATCTTTTGCAGGTTTTATTTCTCCGACTGTTATTTGCTGTCCGACTTCTGCCAAAGCTTCGACATTGACTTCAATTTTTTCCGGTAAGTCTTCAGGTAAAGCTTCTACCTCAACTTGTGATAATGGCTGGAGCAAAAGACCCAATTTGTCTGTAACAGCTTTTGCTACGTCAACGATAAGCAAAGGCACCATGGCTTTTACTTTTTGGGTAAGGTCTACTTTGTAGAAATCAGCATGAATATAAAATTTTTGCACCGGATCCTTCTGGACATTATGGATAAGAACGGGAATTGTCTTGCCTTTCAAATCTATATCAACAAGACCTGTTTCTCCGGCCTCATTGTAAGCTTTTTCGAAGTCTTTATCCTTGACCTGAACAGACATTGATTTTATGTTTTTGCCATACACATTGGCAGGCAAAATACCTTCTCTGCGAAGTTTTTTAACTTTTTTCCCGGTAATTTTTCTCTCTTCAACTGTCAGCTTAACCCTTTTCATTATTTGGATATTGTACATTAAATAGTTAAATATTACAATACGATTGATTTATGAGAATTTTGGGGATTGATCCGGGAATTGCCAGGTGCGGATGGGGAACGATAGAAAGAATTAAGAATCATGAATTAAGAGTCATGAATTATGGGTGCGTGGAGACGAGGAATAACTTGGCGATTGAAGAAAGATTAAAAACCGTTTATGAGCAAATTACAGAAATTATTAAAAAAGAAAAGCCTGATGTTTTGGCGATTGAGGAGTTATTTTTCAACACCAATGCGAAAACAGCTTTTGTGGTGGGGCAGGCAAGAGGAGTGGTTCTTTTGGCTTGTGCAATAGCGAATATTCCGATTGCGATTTATACTCCTTTGCAGGTTAAGGTGGCAGTAACAGGATATGGAAAAGCGGAAAAACTTCAAGTTGGGAAAATGGTAAAAGCTTTATTAAAGCTTAAGGAAATTCCCAAACCCGATGATGTGACAGATGCGTTGGCAATCGCCCTCACCCACGCCTTTACGAAGAAGTTTAAATAAATTATTTTCCTAATTTCTTAGCGTATTCATCCGGAGTAAGCCATTCAGGTTCAGCAGCATATTTATATTTATTATTTCTAATCAACACCGGTTTGCCATTCTCTTCAACTAAATAATATGCAAATCCTCTAAGTTTTGCCATTGGCTTATAATCAGCGTGCCCCGGTAAAGAAACTGGATCAGCCTCGGCAAAATTAACAGGGGAATCATCATAGGTAACGAACCAAACATTACCGATATTGGCAGCTAGATGTCCAGTGCCCGATGGTATAAATACACTATCTCCTGTTTTTACTTTTATAGCATAAAAAGATTCAATCTCATCATCAATTGGGTTGCCTGATTGATCACTCTTCCTATTTTGCAACAAAATTACTCCTTCTCCTGCTATTACATGATAGGTTTCATCCAAATGCCCAACATGATAATGGCCATAGGTTTTAACATACTCTCCGCCAACAGTTCCTGTTTCCCAAACTGTAATATTAGTTTTATCGCTTCCGCCGCGGATCATATAGTAATGTACTTCAGGGCCAATTGCTTCGGGACGCAATAGAACTTCCCTCATTTTTTCATGTGGTCTATCTGCAAATGGCTTTAACATAAACTATATTTCTCCCCTTTCTTTTTTTCTCTGCTGCGGGGTTTCGTCAGGGCGTTTGTAATCATCTTCAAGCCTGTAGGTTGTACCCATTTCAGGAGTTGACACTTCTATAATATCGCAGTTTGTAATACCAACCAGCCTATGTCTTTGTCCAATAGATGTTGTATATCCTTGCCCATTTTGAAGTTCGGTTTCGATCAGCTCGCCTTGATTATTGTCCCAAATCACTTTTGCTTGTCCATTAAGAATCCACCAACTTTCCATTTTTTGATCATGGTATTGAAGAGAAAGTCTTGAATCTTTATTTATATGGAGAAGTTTTCCCATGTAGGGCTTGTCTTCGAGTACGAAGTGAAGTTCATATCCCCAGGGTTTTTCCACTCTTTTGACATAAGGAGAGTTTGAAAAATTTTTTGTGTCAAATTTCACTAATCGATTATATCTTATGTTTTACCTCTTGACAAACCATAGGGCGACGGCCTATACTTTATGTATGGATAATTTACTAAAAAGACTGACAGAAAAGAAGAAAAAGTTAGATGGCTTTAGGCCGTTGTCTTCAGCATTGGTTGATAATCTTAATGAGTGGCTTAAGGTAGAACTTACATATACTTCAAACGCCATAGAGGGGAATACCTTAACAAGAAGGGAAACAGCTCTTGTGGTTGAGCAAGGTATAACGGTAAGAGGCAAAACACTAAAAGAACACTTGGAAGCGATAAACCACGCAGAAGCTCTTGATTTCATAAAAGAGCTTGTTCGTAGAAAACGGAAAGATTTAACAAAGCGGGAAGTCTTAGACATTCACGTCCTAATACTTAAGAAGATTGATGATGAAAATGCGGGAAGATATAGGAATATAGCGGTAAGAATTAGGGGAGCACATGTCATATTGCCTAATCCTTTGAAAGTGCCGGAGCTTATGGAAGGCTTTTTTGCGTGGCTGCATAGCAAAAACAACGAACATCCTGCAAAAATTGCTGCTGATGCCCATATTAAGTTGGTTTCAATACATCCTTTTGCGGATGGCAACGGCAGAACTGCAAGGCTTCTTATGAATCTTCTCTTAATGCAAAAAGGTTATCCGCCAGCTCTTATTAGAAAAGAGGATAGGGATGTCTACGTAGACAGTATTGAAAAAGCACAATTAAGTTCTGCTTTTGAGGATTATTACAAAGTCATGTATAGAGCTATTGAACGCTCGCTTGATATTTACCTTGACGCAGTAGAAGGAAAAGCACCCAATGCTGTTGTGCAAAAAAGATTATTAAAAATAGGGGAGCTGGCAAAAGAAACTGGGGAAACATTGCATACTATACGGCATTGGACTGAAAAGGGACTGCTTGAGGTAGCAGAGCATACAGAAGCTGGCTATCAATTATATGATCGTTCTATGGTTGAGAGAATAAAAGAAATAAGAAAGTTGCAGAAAGAAGATCGGTTGAGTATAGACGAGATTAAAAGAAAACTGGGTGGTCTGTTATAATTGGGAAGAAAAAATATGATTGGGTTTTTAAAAGGAGAAGTTTTTTTAAGAGTTGATAATTCTATTATTCTTGACGTAAAAGGAGTTGGATACAAGGTATTGGCGGCGAGCGATGTTTTAGCCAAAGCCAATAAAGGCGCTTCTTTGGAACTTTTTATTTATACTCACGTTAGGGAAGACAATATTTCCCTTTTCGGTTTTTTAGACTCTTTAGATTTAAAACTTTTTGAAAATCTGATTGGAATTTCCGGCATTGGGCCTAAAACCGCAATGGCGATATTTTCTACAGGCGCCAGAAATACAATTGTTAATGCCATTATCAAAGGAGATGTTGATTTTTTCACTTCTGTTCCAAGACTTGGACGCAAAAATGCCCAAAAAATTATAATTGAACTGAAAAATAAATTTGGAGGAGACGGAGAAATAGATTTATTAGAATACGATTCGAAAGACAATAAAGAAATAATTAGCGGCCTTGAGTCTTTTGGCTTTTCTAAAAAAGAAGCGATTAATGCGATAAAAGAAATTGACAAGAAAGACGGCACGGTTGAAGAAAAAATAAGATTGGCACTTAGATATTTGGGCACAGGCAAGAATAAAGAATCATGAAATATGATTAACTCTTCAAACAAAAATAAAATAAAAAATTCCAAAGAGCAGGAAATTCCCGAAGAGGAAATTCTTTTTACTTCTCTTCGTTCCAAATCTTGGGCGGAGTTTCACGGACAAAAGCAAATCAAAGAATCTTTGCGGATTACAATTGCGGCTGCCAAAAAAAGAAAAGAAGCAATTGAGCATATACTTTTGTACGGACCTCCGGGACTTGGCAAAACCACCCTTTCTTACTTAATTGCCAAAGAAATGGGAAGCAATATCCGAGTTACATCCGGTCCTGCCATTGAAAGGGCTGGGGATCTGGCGTCAATTCTGACCAATCTGGAAAAAGGAGACATACTTTTTATCGATGAAATTCATCGACTGAACAAAGTGGTTGAGGAAACTTTGTATCCGGCGATGGAAGAATATGCTCTGGATATTATTTTGGGAAAAGGTCCATCTGCCAGAACGCTTCGTTTGGAACTTGCTCCTTTTACCATTATAGGCGCCACGACCAGAATTGGGCTTTTATCAGCACCATTACGAGACAGATTTGGGGTAGTGCATCGATTAAGTTTTTATAATCCTAAAGATTTGGAAGGAATTGTTGCTTCCGCTGCAAAAAAGCTCAAAGTCCCAATTGACGAGGAAAGTATCAAGGAACTTGCCAAAAGAGCCAGAGGAACCCCAAGAATTGCTTTAAAACTTCTGAAAAGAGTAAGAGACTTTGCCCAAGTTGAAGGAAAAGGAAAAATAACCAAAGAAATAACCAAAGAAGCTCTGGATATGCTGGAAGTTGATATTTTGGGACTTGACGGAGTAGACAGACGTTTCATAAAAGCAATTATTGAAAAACACAGCGGAGGGCCGGTTGGAATTGAAACAATTGCGGCCTCTATTTCAGAAGATATTGGGACAATAGAAGAAGTAATCGAGCCGTTTTTACTCCAAATAGGATTTTTGAAAAGGACCAATCGGGGAAGAGTGGTCACAAAATCCGCCTACGCCCACTTCGGAATTAGGTTTTTTGATTCGCCAGCTGGCGAAAAAAACCAGCAAAAATTGTTATAATAAGACTTATGAACATTTTTCTTACATTGCTTGGTCTTTTTTTGGTTTATTGTGGCATTTGCGCGATAAAGTTCCGCAGAACATTTGGAATCTTTCGATTTGAAGGGGGAAATCTTTATAGGGGTAAATATGCGGTTTTTGAGGGGATAATTATGTTTATTTTTGGAATATTTATTTTGTGGTTAATTTATTTCAGATATTGAGAAAATAATGAAATTAATTTCTCTTAGGCTAAAGGCCTAACCTGAAAATATTTTGGAAGAAGGGGTTGAAGGTGATAATTGCCTGAAGAATTAAAGTGATAGTAACTCCTATGATGAGAAATTTATTAACTTTGAACATTGATTTTCCTCTAATCAAAAATGCAAGAACCATATGCGAGAAAACAAGAAGATTGAATATTATTGTTCTTGAAAGAGTTTGTGAGTAGACTCCCAGGGATAATTTAAAAACCAAAAGCAGGATAAAAGCTAAAGAAATCCCAGTTAGCGATATAAAAATAAGACGATGGTTGCTTAGGATAGGAGCGTTTGGATTTCTGGGCTTAAGCTTTAATACCTCATGATCTTTATTGTCGCTGGCAAGAGCCAGAGCTGGAACCGTATCGGTAGCTAAATTAATCCAAAGAATTTGTGTTGGGAGAAACGGATTTGGCATCCCAAAAAGAGTGGCAAAAAATATTAGAGCAACTTCAGAAAGATTACCTGTAATAAGATAAGTTATAGATTTTGTAATGTTATTATAAATTGTTCTTCCTTCCTCAACAGCTCCAACAAGCGTAGAAAAGTTGTCATCGGTTAGAATAATATCGCTTGCCTCTTTTGCGACGTCTGTGCCCTTTTCGCCCATTGAAATACCAACATCGGCCTTTTTAAGCGCTAATGCATCATTGACTCCGTCTCCGGTAACTCCGACTACGAAACCCATTTTCTTAAGGAGCATTACCAGACGAAGTTTGTCTTCCGGATTATTTCTGGCAAAAATGCGAGTTTTGGGTAAAATTTTTATCAGTTCCTCATCGGAAAAATTAGAAAGTTCTTCTCCTGTCACAACGTCTTCGTCTTTTTCTATCAGTCCGACTTCTTTAGCAATTGCCAACGCAGTCAATTCGTTGTCGCCGGTTACCATGATAGTTCTAATTCCGGCAATTTTAGCTTTTTCAACAGCTTTTTTTGCTTCTATTCGTGGCGGATCATAAATGCCGATAACTCCTAAGAATTTAAGGTTTTTTTCCAAATGTTCTCTTTTTGAGATATCGTGTGTTTCTATTTTGGTTCCAAAGCCAATAATACGAAGTCCTTCCTTCGCATAGTCTTTGAATAAATCAGCAATGCGTTTTTTTTCCTTTGCCTCAAGCTGACTTTCTTCAAGAATAACTTCAGGCGCCCCTCTTACGAAAACATATCTTTTATGATTTTCTTCAAGAACAGTTGTTACTGTTTTTCTGTCCGGATCAAATGAAAATTCATCAATAACTTTGCCTATTTTTTTTATCTTTTCGATATCTCCCAGCTTTTCTTGCGCAAAAAGAAGCAGGGCTCCGTCTGTTTTCCCCCCGACTATATCGAACGAGTCTTTGCCGGTCCTTTGGATTAAAGATGCAGTGTTGCCAAAGATACATGCTTTTAAAAGAGGCAGTAGGGATTCCTTATCCTTTAGCCAAATTTTTTTTACTTTTTGGCTGTTTTGCGTTAATGTTCCGGTTTTATCAATTAGAAGTATTTGTATGGCGCCAAGCGTTTCAACGGCAGCCATTTTTCTGACAATCGCGCGCTGTTTAGCCATTCTGGCCATCCCGATTGCTAAGGCAATAATTACTACGACCGGAAGCCCTTCCGGAACAGCAGAGATGCCAACGCTAATCGCTAAGATTACTAAGGACAATAATTCCTTTCCTTGCAAGATGCCAGTAGCGACAATAGAGAGAGCTATAGCGGTTACTATAATGGTAATAGTTCTGCCTAGATTGTTAAGGCGTTTTTGAAGAGGGGTTTGTTCAGACGTTAAAGTTGAAAGTGATTTTGCTATTTTTCCAAAGCGCGTTTCAGTACTGGTTTTTTCAATAAGCATTCTGCCTCTGCCATTAATAATGAGAGTTCCTAAAAATGCTTCATCCTTTTCGTTCTTAACAACGGGTATGGATTCCCCTGTTAGAACAGATTCGTCGATTTCAATAGAATTGCCTAAAATAATTCTGCCATCGGCCGGGACACGGTCGCCGGAAGCAAAACGTACGACGTCTCCAGGAACAAGATCGGAAACTTGAATTTCCATGTCATGACCATTGCGGATTACGCGGACAGTTTGTTTTATATAATCTTTCAGTTTTTGCAATGATTTTTCTGCTTTATATTCCTGCACGAAACTAAAGATAGAGTTTAAGACAATAACAGTCATAATAAATACGCTGTCAATATAATTGCCTATGACAAAGGAGAGTAGGGAAGCTCCGGCAAGAATAGCATTCATTAGGGTTGCCAATTGAGATAAGAAAAGAGCAATATAGGAAATTTCTTCTTTCCCCGAAATCTCATTTTTGCCAAACCGGTTAAGTCTTTTTTCTGCTTCTTGAGAAGTTAATCCCTTTTCCATATTTTTAAATGTTATCAACTCTTGGCCTGTATTGTAAAGCTTCGGCAACATGGTTTGGCGCTATGTTTTTGGCATCTTCCAAATCAGCAATAGTTCTGGCAAGTTTTATAGTTCTATAATAAGACCTTGCGGATAAATTCATTCTGGAAACTGCCAGACGAAGAAGTTCCCGGCATTCGCTGGAAAGTTCCAAAAGTTCTTTAACGTCTTTACTAACCATTTCGGAATTTGAGGCTATTTCGGATTTTCGTCCAGAGGACGATCCGCCTCTGGCGGAAAAGCGTTTGGTTTGCATGTCTCTGGCTTTTTGTACTCTTTTTTGGATTTGCAAAGAAGATTCGGCCAGCCTGCCTTTGTCATCTTCGGTTAATTTGTCAAGTTTTACCGCAGGAACATCCAAGTGAATATCAATTCTGTCAATAACCGGTCCTGAAACGCGTTTTTGATAACGCAGTATCTGTCCGGGCATACATTTGCATTCGTGAGTCGGATCGCCAAAATAACCGCAGGGA
>JBBTZX010000016.1:0-3651 GCA_038061125.1 Patescibacteria group bacterium
ATAAATCGCTCTTCGAGCCGCGCTACGAATAGTAGGTAAGGCGAGAAGTAAGATTAGGCGGGCTTCCGCCATTCAGCAGTTTCCTGATCTTGAATCAAGACAAGATTTTTAGCTGAATGTGAGTGATTTGAACTATCTTAACAAAAATAAAACCAAAAAACAAGAAGAGCTTATTGTTTACCTTTGTTAGCTACACTTTCTAAGAGACGCAGATGCACCAAGCTTGCAAAATTCCTATGACTGAATGGCACCTGATACGAAGAAACAGAAGCTCTATTGTCCTCTATTGATTTAGGCAGAGGAAAGGTTTGTGGTATTACAAAAAGGAATGTACTTCCTCCAAATTCTTCAGTTAGCCCTTCTTTTCCTTGCAAAATCGTCCTAATTTTTCCTGCAAACCGATTTACCTTTCTATCAAGAGAAAATTCTAGAATTTTTAATACTTTACCCGTTTTCCCGTCAACAACAAGCCCATCCGGAACCGATACTCCAGCAATAGACTCTTTTCCAAAAGGGAAATTAGTAATTTTTCTATCTGGGTAAATTCTCTTAAATACAACTAATGTTTCTTTAGGAGATAAAACAATATGTTCGGCAAATTTTACTGCTGCATAGATAAATGCAATATCCTCAAAAATTCTACCGGAAAAATCGCTTCTTAATTTACGATGTGTATTTCCGTTCAAAGAAACCGGCGAATTGCCATTATTGCTCTCAATTACCTTCTTAAACATTTCACTTTGTGCGTACCAATCGAAAAGACTTCTCCAATTTTCAGGCACTATTTGTCCCTCCTTAATCATCGATAAAACACGTCTTTGCTCAACATTGGAGGCAAGAAGTTCTTCTCGTTCGGACAAAAGACGACGTAGGTCTGCTAAGTTTTTATCTCCTTGCGTGGGCGTACGCGAAGTCAAAATTAGACTTATGGATACCGAAAAAGGCGGTTTGCCATTAGTGGACAAGTGTCCATTCGATTGCACTTTTATTTCTGGGACTGGATAGGAATTTCCTCCTCTAGCTTCTTCCAGCTCTTTACGCGTCAAAGCGTCCTCCATCATTAATCGTCTTCGCCTAATAATGACGCTAGGACTGCCGGAATTTTCAGCAGCTTCAACACCTCTCATAAGCCGTATCTTACCACTTCCATCTTATAGTTTCAAGAACTGTGTAGTCAGTTGGCTTGACTTTTTTATGTATCACTGCTATCCTGCCAAAACTATGACCAGCTTACGAGAATCAGGTCACTCTCCGGAGAGGCCTTTGGAAGGAAAAATTGTAGTGATTACCGGAGGAAGCCGTGGGATTGGAGCTGCAACTGCTTTGGCATTTGCGAGAGAAGGAGCAAATTTAGTTATATCCTCTACCCAAAATAGTGAACGCTCTGCACTCCAAGTCGTACAGGAAATAGAAGGTCTTGGACAAAAAGCTCTTTGGGTTCCCGGGGATATAAGAAATCCCGCAACAGGAGAACTCATAATCCAAAAAACGGTTAAAAAATATGGCAGATTAGATGTTTTGGTAAATAACGCAGGAATTATAGACGATGCTCTTTTTATTAAGATGACATTTGAGCAGTGGAAAAGAGTAATTGACACTAATTTAATCCCTTTATTTTCTATAAATCAAAAAGCAATAAATCAAATGATGAGGCAAAAACCTCAAGGAGGTTCAATAGTTTTCGTAACAAGCGTCGCGTCCGAAGGTAATATAGGACAGGCAAATTATGCGGCTGCAAAAGCAGGAATAGAAGGTTTCGCGAAAACCATTGCGCTAGAGTACGAAAGATTTAACATTCAATCTAATATTGTCGCGCCAGGACTTGTCGAAACTGATATGACAAAAAATCTCTCCGAAAAAGTAGTAAAAGATATTTTGGACCGTTCAACGCTAAAAAGACCTGTTACCGTAGACGAAGTAGCAAAAGCAATAATCGATTCTGCAACGTCAGGCAAAACCGGACAAAGAGTAGAGGTTTGGTAGTAAATATCCTCTTGCCAAAACGTCACCTTAATATGATTGTTGAAATTCTTGATTTAATATGCTATATTGCTCGCTATGTCGTCACATGAAGTTCAACCGAGAAGAGAACCTTTTTCGTTTATACGAAAAGCTGCCGAGTTATTTAGAAAAGAACGTCCTCTTACGTTCGAAGCTTTTGCAAAGACACATGCATATGTGAAGGTAAACGAAACTTTAATTGGGATATGGTTTAATCAATTACCTAACCAATTTTCCTTTCTTGATGTTGCAGGAGGTACTGGGTTAGTTGCAAAAATTCTTAAAAAAAAGGCAGAATTAACCAAAAGAGAAGGTTTAATAATAGGAGTTGATCCCAATAAAGATTCTCTTGCTGTTGCAAGAAAAACCATTCATTCCACCAAAAAAATTTTTATTGAATTTATTGAGGGGTTAGGTCAAAATTTAGGTACATTGCTTAAAGGTAAGATTCCAGGTGAAAAATTTGACGGCGCTTCAATACATGACGCTATACATGAAATAGAAGGAGAAGGAAATAAAATAGCTGTTCTCAATGCTATAGCGGACATGCTAAAAAAGGGAGGCATATTTAGCCTAAATAGTTCTTTTACCACAGAGTCTATGGATCATAAGAGCCGATTGGAATGGGGCAGATGGAGAAAAAGAGCAGCTGATTTATTGAAATTAAAGAGAAATAAGCAAGAAAAACCAATAGAAGTCCACACGCCAGATGAATACGTTTCCATGGTAGAAAAAGCAGGTTTTGTTATAGAAAAAAGGGGGCTAAGCGAAGTATCGTTAAATAGGAAAGCTCTTGAGGCGATCTCGCTTTACCCTACGTTTATAGAAGGTTTTCTAAAAGGATTTTTTATGCCGGAGACTCTTACAATGAGAGAGAAAAGCAATGCCCTAATCGAAGCGTTAAAAGAATTAAAAATAAAATCGCTTAGGAGAAATTGGTTCGAATTGGTCGCTAGAAAGGTTTAGGATAGGGGGAATTTGGAGCAAAGCAGTTTAACTTCTTTTGCGATTGATAGTAATTTTTTGTTTTTCCAAATTCCCAAACGGAATTTTTTGAAAAATTCTTTGCGCTTTTCTTTGTCGGACGGAAGTTCATTACCTGAAACTTCGTTGATTGCCTCATTGATCCAGCCAGCAATTTTTATCATTTCTTTTTCTTTCATTCCGCGGGTGGTAATCGCAGGAGTTCCCAACCGAATTCCGGACGGATAAAATCTTGGCATTTTGTCATTTGGAACAGCATTTTTATTAACCACAATTCCTGCGATTTCCAATGCCAAAGCCGCAACCGCGCCGTTAACTTTTTTATTTGTCAAGTTTATCAAAAGCAAATGATTATCCGTTCCCCCGCTTACTAAATCAAAACCAAACCCAGTAAGTTTTTCTGCCAGCACTTTTGCATTTTTTATAATCTGTTTTCCGTAAGTCTGAAAGTTTTTTTCTCCCGCTTCCTTCAAGCAAACTGCAATTGCAGCAGTTTGGTTATCATGCGGTCCTCCCTGCAAACCTGGAAATACCGCCTTGTCAATTTTATCTCCCAGTTCCGAATCTTTTTTGAGTCCTCTTCTTGTCACCATTATTATTGCCCCTCTTGGACCTCGAAGAGTTTTGTGGGTTGTTGTCATGACAATATCTGCGTATGGAACAGGT
>JBBTZX010000017.1:0-5356 GCA_038061125.1 Patescibacteria group bacterium
GGTTGGCTTATATTGTTCTGTAGTCATATTTTTATAACAACTTGTAATTCACCTTTTTGTAGCGGGCATTCAATTATTTTTCGTTCTGGGTCGAAGATTAAACCATCCGGATGTACACATCCAACTCCTGGTTTTAGGAACCTACATCTAGTAGCCTCAGTAACGAGATCGGGCATTTCGCAAGGCAAAACCCTAGAATCGGCTCCGTTCCTGCCTATTTGCCTTATTCTAATACTCGCTTCACTTATTGTTATGATTGGAATTTTTCGTTCTATCATACCATTCATACTCTTTCCATAAAAAAACCTCCCGTTTGGGAGGCTGTGTCTTAAAATTATTTCTTACTTCGTCTTCTTAAGACAGCAAAAACCTCCCGGTTTGGGAAGTAAATGTAAAATAAAAATAATTTCTATGAATAATATTCATGTATAATATCCGCATTATATCAAGAGTTTTTGACTTTGTCAACGATATTTTTGAAAGCAGCAGGATCGCTAATCAAGAGATTGCTTAAGATTTTCCTATCAAGTTCAATATTGGCTTTCTTAAGTTTGTTAATAAAAACGCTGTAGGACAATCCTTCTAGCTTTACGGCTTGGGAAATTCTGGTTATCCAAAGCTGCCTGAAATCTCTTTTCTTAAGTTTTCTTCCGGCGAACGCATAAGCTCCTGCATGAAGTGCAGCATCCCGCGCAACCGTTATTAGACGGCTTTTTGTTGCCCTAAAGCCTTTTGTAAGGCCTAGTGCTTTCTTGTGTTTTCTTCTAACTACGAGTCCTCTTTTAACTCTTGTCATAGATTCGATTAGCTCACTTTAAGCTCTCCCTAACATCTTTTTTATTCTTTGTGCAAATTTGCCTTTTAATACTCCCGGCTCTTTATGTCTCCTGCTTCGACTTGCGGATTTATTTATTTTCAAATGTCCGGCGTACTGATGCGAGAACATCACTTTACCTGTTTTGGTAACCTTAAACCTTTTTGATACCGATTTCTTTATCTTCTTTTTTGGCATATTCTTTTTTCCTTTCCGGCGACAATAAAGTTATTAATTGCGGCCCTTCAAAATGTGCTTCTCTGTCAACCTTTGAAACGTCCAAGACCGCTGCAATTACCTTTTGCATAACCTCTTTCCCGAATTCGGGATGAGCGATCTGCCGTCCCATGAATTTCAATACCAATCTTACTTTGTCGTTATCTTCTAAAAATTCTCTTGATCTCCTTATGACGACTTGCAAATCGTGGTCATTCATAAAAGGACCAAGTCTTAATTCTTTAGTTTCCGAAACTTTACTTTTTTTCTTTTCTTCTTTTTTCTTCTTGGCCTCTTGATATATAAATTTTTTAAAGTCAATGATTTTGGCTACTGGTGGTTTTGCCATCGGGGCAACTTCTACCAGATCAAGTCCTTCTTGTCTTGCCTTTGTCAGAGCTTCAAATTTAGATAATACTCCGATTTGCTTACCAAGACTATCTAAAACACGAAGGGTGTGAGCAAAAATCCGCTCGTTCACCCTATAAAATTTTCTCTCTTCCTGTCTTTTTTTAAATCTTCTTATCAATTTCTTCTTTTACCTTTTGTAAAAATTTAGAAACTTCAATTGGCCCTAAATCTTTGCCTTCTCTTGTTCTTACGGAAATCGTTTGATTTGCGATTTCTCTGTCCCCTATTATACCCATAAAGGGCACTTTTTGTAAAGTAGTATTCCTAATTTTTGCCTGCAGAGTTTCCTGTCGATTATCAAGTTCTATCCTAATATTCTCCTTTTTAAATCTCTCAACTATATCTTGCGCTCCTTTTAATTGTTTATCCGTAATCGGCAATATGGCAACTTGCACCGGCGAAAGCCAAAGAGGAATAATTCCTTGAATATGCTCAAGCCATACGCCCAAAAATCTCTCAATCGATCCAAATGTTGCTCTGTGAATTATATATGGTTGATGTTCTTTTCCGTCTTTCCCGACATAACTAATTCCAAAACGCTCCGGTAAATTAAAATCAAGTTGGATTGTGGAGACCTGCCATTCTCTGCCATGTGAATCCACAATCATTAAATCCATTTTAGGACCATAAAAGGCGGCTTCCCCCTCGATTTCTTTGAATGGAGTTTTTGTTTCTATTAAAAGATTTCTCATTAGATCTTGATTGTTTCTCCAGTCTTTCTCATCTCCTAAATATTTCTTCCTATTTTTCGCATCCCATAAAGACAGACGAATCCAGTATTTGTTGAAATTAAAATCTTTTAACATTTGCTTGTCGATATTTAATGCTTTTTCAAACTCTTCTTTTACTTGATCTTTAGTGCAGAATACATGCGCATCATCGATAGTTATGGAAAGAACTCTTGTTAGTCCGCCCAATTCTCCGGATTGTTCGGATCTATATACGGTTGAAGTTTCAGCATATCTTTGAGGCATTTCCCTGTAGCTTATTGGTTTTCTGGCAAAAATTTGAATGTGATGAGGACAGTTCATTGCCTTGAGCATGTAATCCCTGTCTTTTGCTCGCATCACAGGAAACATGTCTTCTTTAAATTTTTCTAAATGTCCTGATTTTTCATAAAGCTCTTTTCTGGCAATATGAGGAGTCCAAACATGTTGGTAACCATAATTTTCAAGTAGATCGTAAATATATTTTTCAATAATGTTTCTGATCACTGCCCCTTTTGGCGTAATTAGAGGCAATCCTGGTCCAACTAATTCGGAAACTGTGAATAAATCCAGTTCTTGACCGATTTGCCTATGATCTTTTCCGCCAACTGGCGGATTTGCTTTGTCCATAGAAATTATTTTATCAGGTTAAGACTTCAAAGTCCAAGAGCGATGCTTATTGACTGCATTGCGGTTAGAGTTATGGAGATAAAATCCGCAAGATTAATTCCAAGTTTTGGTTCGCACATTTTTATGGCTTCTCTATTGGCGCCTTTGGCGAAGGAATTGTCATTAAATTTCTCCAGAACAAATTCCGGCGTAACCGACGCGAGTTTTTGGTCTGGTTTCACAAGCGTTGCCGCAACAATAAGTCCTGTTAATTGGTCAGCGCAATAAATACTCCAATCCATAAGACTTACGGGTTCTATCTTGGTATTTTCGAAGTTGTGAGCTTTTATAGCGTAAGCAATATCTGGCGGAATTGCCGGCTGTTTTTCGCAGATTAACAAACCGTGAGTTTGCGGATTGCCTTTGCTTAATTCATAATCCGCATCGTGGAGAAGTCCTGTAATTCCCCACTTTTCTTCAAGCAAAATATCGTAAGGTTGCGGATTTAATTTTCGATATAGCGCTTTCATTACTGTCTCCGCAGCCAAACAATGTTTGATAAGATTGGGATTGGTTAAATAAGTTGTTAAAATTTGATACGCTTCATCTCTTATCATAACTGTGCTTGCACTGAGCCCCGCTAAACGGGGCGAAGTGGGCCCGAGAGGAGTCGAACCTCTGACCTTTACAATGTCAATGTAACGCTCTAACCAACTGAGCTACGAGCCCGTCTGTTTATTCTATCACGCATTCATCATATCCACAAACTCCTGCTGTTCTGTCTGCTTCAGCAATTCTTTTATCTGTATTAAAACCACAGCGGCGATAATATTCGAAGCTATTAGTTGATTTTTTGCAGGTTCTTCTCTTTTGAAATTTTCTCTTTCCATAAAAAAACCCGCCTACTCGGCGGGAATTTTTAACCTGTTTTAACTAACAGAAATTCTCCGCCCTTTACGGGTTTGTAAGGAGAGTCTCGTTAGCTAAAAATTTTGTTTGATTCATCTTAAAATTATTTTATCCAACTTGCGTTGCGACGACGCGTTCGTTGGAAAGACCAAAGGTTGTGCCGTGCTTCTTGAACATTGACCAATATTCTTTTTTAGCTTTCTTGCTTTTAAACATAGACAGCCAAGCTTTGGAGTCTTCAACTTTCGTTCTGGCCTGACGAATGGTAACCAACATCCATTCAAAGAACGACTGATGATATTTCCCGGGTTTCGCAACTCTTTGCTCTACGGTAATTTCTCTGAATTCCGTTCTTAACTCTTCAGAACTTTCAACCAGCTTTTTCAGCTCAACAATTATTTGCTGAATTTGAGCTTTTGTTTCTTGATTTTCTTGCGAGACAATCCGTTCTTGAGAGTGGACTATCTCCGCCCCATAATTAATCCCAGGCGTAATATCTTTTTTCTTTTCTTGTTCTTCTTTGAGCTTTTTTAGATTAAGTTCTTTTCCTTCCGCAAGGTCTCCGCTTAGATTTTGGACTTCCCCTTTGGCATAATTATTAATTCCGAGAAATTGTTCCCAGATGTCTCCTATGGCATCTTGGGTATTTTTAGCCATAGATTGAAGAGCAGCTGATGAGGTATCTCGTACAGCCTCTACTGGGTTTTGATCTATATATTGTCTAGCTTTAGCTTTTATTCTTTTCATACGGTCACATTATCACAAGTTTCTCAAAAAATCAAGGGTTTTTTGCTGTCTTAAGATACTTGTCAGAAGATATCTGTTGGCTTCTAAATTTTTACGTTCATTTTCATCTTTTGCTTTGTTGATAGCTTCATCTACTTCTTTTTGGTCCACAGTGATATTTTCTTTATCGGCGATTCGCTGAAGAGCAAACTCAAATTTAATATCATTTTCCGCTTTTTGCTCATAATCTTTTCTAACAGATTCAGGCGTTTTACCGGTTGAAGCCAGATATTGATCCAAATTTAGCCCAAGTCTTTTTACCTCATCCAGAAGCTGGGAGAGTAACCTATCTCCCTCCTGATCAATAAGAATTTTTGGGATTTGACAATTAACGCCATCTAAAAGCGCCTTAATGATTTCCTCGGACTTTGGCTGTTGCGGTTCTTTTCCAGGAACTATAATTTTGTTTTTTGCAGTTATCTTTTTAACATTTTCCTTATATGAGCCTAGTTCAATAATTGGAGCTTCGCAAACCAAGGCGGTAAATTGCCAATCTTTTCCCACTTCAATTTTTTCGACATGAATTTTGGGATTGATGATTGGCTTTAATTTATTTTCCGAAACTGCGTCAACATAAAATTTAGGTAAAAGTTTTTTGAGTACTTCTTCCTGAATGGATGCCTTATCAAGCTTTTCTTCAACAAGTTTCCTTGGAGCCTTTCCCTTGCGAAACCCGGGCAAAGTAGTATTTTGGATCATTACCTCTATAGCCTCATTTTGGGTTTTTACAACCTCACTAGAGGGAATAGTGATTGTCAGTTTTATTGTTCCGTCTTTTTCTTTAACAATTGCAGATATCATATGTTTAATTTGGGTGCCCAAGGGGAGACTCGAACTCCCAATCCCGTTTAAAGGGAACTAGGTCCTAAACCTAGCGCGTCTACCAATTTCGCCACCTGGGCAA
>JBBTZX010000018.1:0-8513 GCA_038061125.1 Patescibacteria group bacterium
GCTCTTTGTTTTGTATATATGTCCTTCAGCGTATTTTTCCCCATACATTTTTTTAAGATAGGGGGTTCTTATTAATCCGTCGTTATGCTCGCCGGTTATTGACCCCTTATATTTGATAACCAAATCATAGATTTGATTTGCAATAATTGGAATTAGTTTTCTTACATTGGGATTTGCGATATCAACCAATGGTATAATGTGAAAATTTCCATCTCCAACATGACCTGCAATTGTGTACATAAATTCCGGATATTTTTTAATAATCTTTATTACTTCAGGCAAAATTTTTGATAAATATTCCGGTTTGACAACGAAGTCGTCTATAAAAGGAGCTGTATGTTTGTTACGCACTTTTTGTCTAAGGAGGTTAAAACTCTCACGTCTTATTGCCCAATATTTTTCTTCTTGATTTTCAATGGCAATTTTTGTTTGGGGATGAAGAGGTCTTAATCTTTCCTTAAGCTGTTTAATTTTATTTTTCAATTCTTCAATATCGTTTCCTGTAAAATCAACCTGAAGAATAAGTTTTGGCATACCTCCAAAGATGATCATTAAAAATTCTGGAAGAAAATCAAGTCCTGTTTGAATAATTCCCTTTGTTCCCAACAATTTTGCAAATTCAGGAAAAAATCTTAACGCAAGTTTTAAAGTACTATCATCATAAGCTTCGAAGCTCTCAGGATTGAAAGACAAAACCTCTTTAACAATTTGATCTAAATGAGACAGATCGTGTAGGAATATGATCATCATATCTCTGTGTTTACGTATGGGGACAAGTTGAATATCGGCTTCCAGTAGCATTCCCAGTGTTCCTTGAGCTCCAACCCACAATTGAGTTAAGTCAAAGGTTTTTGCTTTTTTATCGTAAACATTCCAGAGATAATATCCCGCAGAGTTTTTGGAAACATTTGGTTTGGCTTTCATAATCTCGTCATAATTATTAGTAATAAGTCTATACATTTTTGTATAAATTTCCCCCTCAAATGTTTTATGAGACATTTTTTGTTTAAACTCCGTTTCAGAGAGTTTTTTTAATTCATAAGTATTTCCATCGTTCAATATAGCCTTAATTCTTTTAATGTATTTTTCTGTTTTTCCATATTGCAATGATTTCTCGCCTCCCGCATTGTTGTTTAAGATTCCTCCCATTGCGCAAATTTCTCGTGATGCAGGATAAGAGGGGAAAATAAGTCCATGTTTTAACGTTTCTTTTTCAAAGTCTCTGTAAAAAACTCCTGGCTCAGTTGTAGCAATATTTTCGTTTATTCTCGGAGTGTGATTAAAATATTTGTTAAACTCAACGATGATAGAATCATTTATCGATCCTCCCCCCATATCTGTGCCAGCAGATCTTGCAGTAAGGGATAGCGAAGAATGGAGTCTTTTATTTTGGTTAACAAACTTTACTAAATTTTTTACATCCTCAACATCTTTGGGGAAAACTACAGCTTGGGGCTCTACTTCAAAGAGACTGGCATCATGGCTATATAAATTAAGAGTTTGGCTATCAGTTTCAACATCTCCTTTTATAATATTTTTTAAAGAGGAAAGAAGATTATTATCCATTATTTTCTCGAAATGATTTTTTTGACAGCAGTTTTTATTGCCTCTTTACCCAAGCCATATTTTTCGATTAAATCTTTCGGACTGCCTGATTCTGCAAACGTGTCGTTTAATCCTACAAATTCCATAGGAGTAGGAGCAATTCTAGCTAAAAATTCAGCAATTGCTCCGCCTAATCCTCCTGTCACCTGATGATCTTCGACAGTGACTATGGCTTTTGTTTTTTGAGCAAGTTCAAGAATAGTTTTTTCATCCAAGGGTTTGATGGTAGAAGCGTTTGCTACCAATACATTTATTCCTTCCTGTTCTAATTCCTTTGCGGCAAGAAGAGCGTAGTAGAGCAGATATCCTGTTGCAAAAATAGTTGCAGTGGGATTATTGTTAGTCCAAAAGGTTTGAATTTTACCTATTTCAAATGAAGAATCTTCCGTTGTTATGATTGGAGTTTTGTCCCGGGAAAAACGAAGGTACATAGGGTCACTTATCTCACCGGCTTTAACTGTTGCTTTTTTTGCTTCTATCGCATCGCAAGGAACTAATACTTTTATGTTTGGCCAGCATCTTGTTATGGCAATATCTTCAGTTGCCTGATGGGTTGCTCCATCCGGTCCGGTCATTATTCCTGCATGATGTCCTGCAATTTTTACATTGGAGTTATTATAAATAATCGTTGTCCGAATCGTTTCCCAGTTTTTCCCAGGAGAAAAAGTTGCATAAGAGGAAATAAAGGGAATTTTTCCGCTTACCCCAAGACCTGCCGCAATAGCTGCCATATTTTGTTCGGCAACTCCGCATTCAAAGAATCGCTCTGGAAATTTTTTTGCAAAACCTTCCGTTCTGGTTGATTCGGATAAGTCTCCTGTCAAGGCAATAACATTAGGATTTGTTTCTCCCAAATACAATAATCCCTCTCCATAGCCATCACGAGTTGCTTTTGTCTCAACTATTTCTTCGAAAATATTTTGATTTAATTTTAAATCAGGATTTAACATACGCTGTCAATTCTTCAAGGGCTTTTTTTGCTTCTTCTTGATTTGGAGTTTTCCCATGCCAACGATAATCATTTTCCATAAAACTTACACCTTTTCCTGGAATTGTTCTGGCAATTATAATAGTTGGTTTGTTTAATACCAATTTTGCTTTATCGATTGCTTCAATAAAACTTTTGATATTGTTACCATCTACCTCTATGGCGTTCCAGTTAAAAGATTCATACTTTTCTTTTAGCGGATCAAGAGGCATAATATCTTCGGTATTCCCATCAATTTGAATATAATTTCGGTCTATTACCTGAATTAAGTTATTTAATTTATTTTTTGCCGCAAACATAACTGCTTCCCATATATTTCCTTCTTCATGCTCTCCGTCTGAAGTTAGGCAATAAACACGATAATCTTTTTTATCCATTTTTCCAGCCAATGCAATTCCAATTGCCTGGGATAATCCCTCTCCCAAAGGCCCTGAAGTTGTTTCAAGTCCGGGAAGGGAAGACCTATGAGGATGACCTTGCAAACGGGAATTAATTTTTCTTAATGTTTTTAATTCATCAATAGGAAAATATCCTGCAAGCGCCATAGTTGCATATTGAACAGGACAAATGTGTCCATTAGACAAAACTAATCTGTCGCGACTAGGCAAACTTGGATTTTTCGGATCATGATTTAAAATATGGAAATAAAAAGCAGTGAAAATATCTGCCATTCCCAAAGGCCCCGCGGAATGTCCGCTTCCTGCCTCAACAAGCATTTCGATAATAAGCTGTCTTACCTTATTCGCTTTGTTTTCTAAATCCTTTAATTTTTCTTCGTTTAGTTCCTCCATTACATTTTATGATAACATGTACAAAAAAACTTGACAACCACCTTATAGTGTGATATAAACCAATCCTATGTCAATGCAGCATTTGGAAACTGAATTTAGGAAACAGGGAAAAGATAACCTTGCCGATATAATTGCTTCTGTTCATAAATTAAATGGTAGCGATATTCCTTTTCCAGCTGTTGTAACTCCCGTTGAAAAACCAGCTGTAAAAACCCCAGAAATACAAGCTATAAAATTATATCCTGAAATTTCCCTTACGGAAGAGTGGAGTAGACAAGCTCAAAATCTTGCAAGACTTTTTGCTAAGGAATTAAAATTTAAGATCCCTGAAGAGTATATAGCAACTTTACCAAAATTTGAACCTCAACCAAAAGATTGGAAAGGAAGATTAGATGCTCCGGTTATTGTTGAAACAAGAATCAGTCCGAGCCGCCAAGCAGAATTAGCTGGAATACAGTATGCTTTGGATGGATTAAACAAAACAGATTGGAATCAAAACCTAAAAGGTTATATAACACCAACTGCTCCTTATGCGGCTTGGCTAGATGACGGAAGAAACCACATGAATGAAAAAGTTGAAGATGTAAGAAGCAATTTAGAAAGTGATGAAATTGCTGGGACCGATTTCGATGGAATAGCTTTGCATATACCTAATCCAAGAATTCTAAAACATCATTTTCTAGATTTACCTGGAACTGCGGTTGGGTCTGATTGCGCTGTTTTTCTGGACTTGTGGGGTGGTAGGCCGAAGTTGAGCTACGACTTCGTTGGCCATGCTGGTCCTGGATTTGGTTCTGTAGTCCGTGGGAGACAAAAATAGTTCTTGGCACTTTTCCTCTTGGTCATTTTGGCTTCTTGTTTTCCGGACTCCGTTTTGTAAGAATAATATTGAGAGTAGGTTAATGAATCTTAAATTAAGGTTTAAGGTCACCGAAATCTTCTTAAGATTAAGAAAATCACCAGAATTTTGCCAAACAAGTTTTGACAAAAGAGTGTGAAAAATTCTTGAGATACTCCGTGTCTTTCTCTTTTTCTGCTTGTCAGATAAATAAAATACAGCAATAAGAGTAATCAAGTTGCGGTGCGTTTGGATTACGGAGAATTCGTGCTCCCACTTGACAAGTGGGAGATTCGGCAGGAAACTTTAATTAATCAATGAAATTTTATTTTTGAGTGATGACAAATTATATGATAATATGGTAGTATACTTATGAATACATCCTTTGAATGGGATGATAAGAAAAATCTTGAAAATTTGCATAAACACCAAGTGAATTTTCAAGTTGCTCAATACGCGTTTATTGACCCGAAGCGTATTATTGCCGAGGATACGGTTCACAGTAGAGAGGAAAAACGCTATTATTGTTTCGGAAAAGTGAAAGGAGGTGTTTTGACAGTCCGCTTTACATATCGGAATAACAGCATCCGCATAATCGGTGCTGGATATTGGAGAAAGGGCAAAAATATATATGAAAAACATAATAAGATACAGCAATGAGCCAATAGAAGTGCGAGTAATAAGCGATTTTTTACCAAGCCCTGAAAGTTTGATTTTGAAAGAGAAAAAAACAAGAGTAACTTTGACGCTTACTCAAAAAAGCTTGGATTTCTTTAAGACCGCTGCCAAAAAGCACAGCGCTTCTTATCAGGCAATGATACGAAGACTTCTCGATTATTATGTAGTAAATCAGAACGCATAAAATTCTTCTTAGCTTACTTAAAGAAAAGGTTGGTTTGGAAAACTTTAATCAATCCCTGCAATCTTATTTGGGATATTTAGGGCATGCAAAGAGTTATAAACTAACGGAAAGATTGAGGAATCAGGTTTGGTTTTGGGTTGGGAATAAAAATGGTGATAACTTTAAGTTTTTATCACAACCATTAGGTCGGACACATTAGAGGGGAGACGGCCGGTGACAATGCCGCCTTTTATTTTATCAAAAAAGGGAAAACTATTATTATGTTCTAAAAAATCTTTTGGATTAATGCCTAAATTTTCCGCCTTTTGAGAAGTTAATACATCGCCAATTGCGCCTGCAAATTCGGTATTATCCCAGCCATCGGAATCGAAAGACGCAATGGTTACATGAGAATTAAGGTATGGTAATGCCGCTAAGACCAACTCTTGATTGCGTCCGCCTTTTCCATTCTTATCCATCACCTTGACAGTAGTTTCTCCTCCGGCTAACAAAATTTCATTATGGGCAGTTTCGTTAATTAGTATTTTTCCTGCATCATCAGCGCCGGATTCAAATTTATCCGAATAAATCCTTGGCGTAAGTCCTAATTCTTGCGCCTTTTTTTGCATCGCATTTAGGGCTGTTTTATTGCTCAGTATTATTATATTTTCAACCCTCTCAAAATATTTATCTTCTTTAGGGTTTTCTACAAATGCGTCGTGGGACAAATTCAATTCTTTTTCAAGATTATATTTTTTGAGAATATTAATAGCATCATTTATCACTGTGTTGTCTTTTGCTGTTGGGCCGGAAGCAATATAGGAAATATTATTTCCGGGAATATCAGAGGAAATAAGGCTGACGACGGTTGAAGGATATAGGATTTTTGCAAGACTTCCGCCCTTTACATCTGACAAATGCTGCCTTACCGTATTCATCTCCGTAATATCTGCACCTGATCTAAGCAAAGCCCTATCAACTTTTATTTTTTCTTCCAGGGTTATGTTGTGTGGATGAATAAGCATTGAAGATCCGCCTCCGCAAATAATAACTAAAACCAAATCTTTTTGGGTAAGATTGGAAAATTTTGATATTACATTTTGAGTAAAAGAAAAATTTTCTTGGGAGGGGAGAGGATGAGTACCTTTTGTGAATTTTATTTTATTAAATTGTTCATCTGCAAGGTCAATTACGTAACCCTCTGTTAAAAAATCTCCTAATAAATTTTCTATAATTTTTGCAAGACGGGCGGATCCTTTGCCAAACCCTAAGAGAAATATTCTTTCAAATTCCTGAAGATTTATTGTTTTATCTTGAATGGTTAATATGGAGTTTGTTAACGAAATATTTTCTGCTATTATTTTTTCCGGCTGGATTGAGGAAAGACCTGCTTCAATAATCTCTAAGCATATTTTTCTGTCTTTTGTTGCGGCCAATTCATCAAAGTTTTTAATTATTCTCATTTTCAATCATTTTGATTTTATCAATTCTTCTGATATGGCGTTCCTCATTGGAGAAGGGAGTTTGCAGAAATATTTTAGTTAGTTCTTTTGCCAATATCTCATCTGCAAATAACGATCCGAGAGATAAAACATTTGCGTCATTGTGAGTACGGGATAATTCCACATTAGTTTTGTTGACTCCTAATACTGCTCTTATTCCTTTAATTTTATTAGCCACTATGCATTCACCAGCACCTGATTTGCCAAATATGATTCCTTTGCTGTTAGGATCTTGAGCTACTTTATTCGCACAAGATGCAATAAAATCCGGATAATCATCATCTTTATTAAATTCAAATGCACCGCAATCTTCAATATCATATCCTTCATTTTTTAAGTATGATTTAATTTTTTCTTTTAATTCAAATCCCGCATGGTCCGTTCCTAAATAAATTTTCATATTTTAGATCACATTTACAGTGTTGTATATTTTTAATTTCTCAATTACTAACTTTGCGACTGCATCGCGGGCGGAAGCAAGATATTTATACGGAGTTGTTTCGCTAACATCTTTTGCCAAAGTCTCTCTTAAGGCATTAGTATAGGCAACTCTTAGCTCGGTTGATATGTGAATGTTATTAAATCCCATTTCTACAATTTTTTTTAGATCTAAAGCGTCAGTTCCTGATCCTCCATGTAGAGTAAAAGTAAGATTTGGAGGAAGAGCTTTGCTTAATTCCTCAATAAGATCAAATCTTATTTTTTTTGGTCTTACGGAAATACCATGCATATTTCCGATTGCAGGTGCAAATCTATCTATACCGGTTTGCTGAACATATAAAACTGCCTCGTCAACTTTCGTATAACTATCTTGCGGAATTTCTATAATTTCGTTATAAACTTTTGATGAATCAGTTGCTAAATAACCCAATTCTCCTTCTACTTCAACTTCAGGGTTTTTACTTTTTACATAATCAACCACTTCTTTTGTTCCTTCCAAATTTTCCTTAAAAGGTTTTTTAGAAAGATCAATATGTATAGAGTCGTATCCTGCATCAAAAGCAATTTTGGCTGATTCAACGCTGTGGCAATGATCGGCATTTAAGAAAATGGGAATATTATTTGATTCTCTTAAACTTTTGATTATATCAACAGATTGTTTTATCCCAATAAATTCTCTTTCGCCTTCCGATGTTCCTGCTAAAACCGGTGCTCTTGACTGCGATGCTCCTTTTATAATACCTAACAGTTGGGAATAACTTGAAAAATTAAAGTGAGGAACTGCCCAATGCTCTTTTTTGGCTTTTAAATGTAAATCTTTTAATGTCATAATGATTTTCCCTCCATTTCCTTTCTCGACAAGAGTCCGTTTTGTGCTCCAATAATAGCCATTGTAGCTGAAGCATTTAACGTTCCCCATTTCATCGCTGTTTGTATTGGAAGATTTGAAAGCATTGCCGCTAAGAATCCGCTTGCGTAAGCATCTCCAGCTCCTGTCTTTTCAACGATTGTTGTTTTTACGATAGCTTGAGTAGAGAATTCTCCTTTTTCATTGATGGCGAACGACCCATTTTCTCCGTCCGTTATTACTACAATTTTTGGTCCAAGCTTTTGTAGGTTTTCTAATAGTAGATTCATATTTTCTCCACTTCCATTAGAGATTTTCATTGCCTCTTCTTTATTTACGAAAAGAATATCAGTCAAAGAAAGTACATTGTCAATATTGCTTTCGCCATTATCAATTTGTAGAGTTCCCGGATTAAAAGCGAGACGGCATTTGGTATTTTTAATAAAATCAATAGTTTTAAGATAAGCATCTATCCATTTATCTCCCAATGAAGTTAAATAAACCCATTTCGTAGAAATATTTTCGAAATTAAAATTATGATTTCTTTTTGCATGTTCTGTAAAAATTGTTCTTTCTCCTTTAAAACTTAAAATTGTAGAAAACGAGGATTGTTGACCCTCCGTTTGTAGAACGTTTGAAGTATCGACTCTTTCGGAAACT
>JBBTZX010000019.1:0-3778 GCA_038061125.1 Patescibacteria group bacterium
TGCCTGCAAACTTGTATCCACAATTTCCATTATAGTATTATCTTGGCAAAATTGGTTGGCCGGTTATCACTCTTATTAGATCGTGAATGGTAATAACTGCAATGAGGGTCAGAAGAATTGCCATTCCAACGGTATGCGCCCAAGCTTCAAATCTCTGATTTACTTTTTTTCTCGTCACAGCCTCAATAAGTATAAAAAACAGTCTTCCTCCGTCAAGCGCCGGTATCGGCAGAATATTTAAAATTGCCAGGTTTAGAGAAAGCAACGATACGAAAGAAAGAGTTGCCAATGCTCCCATATTTACCACTTGTCCTGTTAATTGCGCAATGCCAATCGGACCGGCAACGTCTTTGGGTAAAGTACCCTGAATAAACAATCCATAAACAACCGTTCCCAGCCCTTTTATTATGAGCCAGGAATTTTTCAGCGCTTCTTTTGTACCAACGATTGGCGCTTCATACCAAGGATATTTTTTTATCTCTACGTTTTGCGTTATGGCAATTCCCATCGGCCCTTCATTTTTCGGATAAGTCTTACGCGGCTCTATATTGATAATTTTTTCTTGGGAATCTCGGATAATTTTGACTGTTATATTTTTTCCAAGATGGTTTTTGGTAATTTCAATCAATTGCGCTGTGTCAGTAATCCTGACGTCATTTATATTTTCTATCGTATCTCCAATCATAAATCCAGCTTTATATGCAGGCGCATCTTTGGCAACACCCGCGATTATTACTTTATTCCCGGGAATTCCTACTCCGACTACGCCAAAAAGATAGGAGATAATTACAACTGCGAGCAAAAAATTCATCGCTACTCCGGCACCCACAATTATTGCTCTTTGCCAAATCGGTCTTGCGAAAAAAGCCCGATTCATTTGGTCGTTGGTCTTTGGTCGTTGGTCTTTGGTCGTTTTAACGCGTCCGCCTCCGGCTTCGTCTTCCCCGTAAAGTTTCACAAATCCTCCGATTGGCAGCCAGTTCAAAGAATAAATTGTCTCGCCGATTTTCTTGCCAAAAATTCTCGGAGGAAGACCGAATCCGAATTCTTCCACTTTTATCCCGAACTTTTTGGCCATAAAAAAATGTCCTGCTTCGTGAATGAGAACAAGCACACTTAAAATTAAGAGAAAAACTACAATAGTTAAAAACATGAGTTAATTTTTAATAAAGGCTTCGACGATTTGTTTGGCGTCGCTGTCGGTTTCTTGAACCAGCGGGTGCTTCATGAAATACGAACTTACTTCCTGATATCCGCCTAGTTTTCTGTCCAATGCCAGCTTGGCACAGCGTATTGCGTCAATCACTACTCCGGCGCTGTTTGATTTGTCATCAACATCCAGTCTTAATTCTAGCGAATACGGGATATCGGCGAACATTCTTCCCTCAATTCTGATGAAAGCCAGCTTCGTATTTCCCAAGAAAGGGATGAAATCCGAAGGGCCGATATAAACCTTGTCCGCATGAATATCCTTACTTATTTGACTTGTGACTGCTTGAGTTTTACTGATTTTCTTACTTTCCAGCCTAGTCCTTTCCAGCATATTCAAAAAGTCGGTGTTGCCGCCGACATTTATCTGATAAGTTTTATCTATCGTTGCTCCCCTGTCATCGCAAAGGCGGGCCAAAACGCGGTGAACAATCGTCGCTCCGATTTGCCCTTTAATATCATCTCCGATGATGGGAATTCTTTTGTCTTTAAATCTTTTGGCCCAATCTTCTTTCGAAGCAATGAAAGCAGGAAGGCAATTTACGAAAGCGCAGCCTGTTTTTAGAGCAATCTCTGCCCAAAATTCACTGGCTTTTTGGCTTCCTACAGGCAAATAGTTAACTAAAATTTCGGTTTTTGATTTCTTAATTTCAGCGACAATTTGTTTTTCCAGGATGTCGATTGGTGTTGACTTTGCCAACGGCTTAATTTTGTTTTCTACATAAAATCCTACCCCATCCAAAACAGGAGATTCCCCAACGATAACTTTGCTTTTGGAAAGTTTTGTCCATTTCACCAAATTTGGAGAGGCAAAGACTGCTTTGTCCAAAGTTTGGCCGATTTTATTTGCTCCGACATCGAAGGCGGAAACAAATTCTATGTCTTCAAAGGAGTATGCTCCGATTTTGGGGTGCATTAAGCCAATCGGCTCTTTAGCTCTGTTTTTCTTATAATATTCAATTCCCTGAATTAGTCCGGAGAAGCAATTTCCAACACCGATGATGCCTACTCTTATTTTTTTTGCCATAAATTTAGATCCGCATTAATTCCGCTTCCTTATTTTCCCTTAACAATTCTATCTGCGCCATTATTTCGTCGGTTACTTTTTGTATATCTTTCTCAAGCCTCATAAGCTCATCTTTCGAAACTAATTTATCGCTAAATTGTTTTTTGACGCTGTCCATTGCTTCATGCCGAACCTGGCGCAGCATAATTCTGCCGTTTTCCAGTTTCTGACCTACAAGTTTGGTCAATTCCTGACGCCTTTCTTCGGAAAGAGACGGAATGATAATGCGTATCACATTTCCATCCGATGACGGAGTTAATCCGACATTTGCCGCCAAAATTCCTTTTTGAATTTCGTCAAGAATTGAATTGTCAAAAGGAGTAAGAGTTAAAACATTTGATTCTGAAGCGCCGATTGTCGCAAGTTCCATAATCCGAAGTCTTTGAGCTCCTGCGTATACGCTGACTACGATATTTTCCACCAAAGCCGGAGTGGCTCTGCCGGTTCTAACCGTTGCCAAATCCCCTCTGATAACCTCCAAAACCTTCGCCATCTTCTGCCTAGTTTCATTAACAATATTCGGATTCATAAAAATCTTCCCGTTATTGTTCTATTTCAAATCTTTGAATTTTTTTTAAGACTATGTTTTCTCCAAGCTTAGCGATTGTTTCTTTAATTAAATTTTCGATTGTTTTCGAGCCATCTCTAATATATTCTTGTTTCAAAAGTGCCGGAACATCTTTGGGATTCATTGCTACGACCTGCATAGATATTTCGTGTGCAAGAGTTTTGAATTCCGAAGTCCTGGCAACGAAATCCGTTTCGCATAAAATCTCTATCATCGCCCCAACCCGTCCGTTTTGGTGAATATAGCATTCTACTAATCCTTGCGAAGTTTTCCTGTCTCCCTTTTTCTCCGCCTTTTCAAAACCGTGTTTCTGGAGCCAAAGAAGAGCTTTTTTATAATCGCTATTCGTTTCCTCCAAAGCCTTTCTGCAATCCGCTAGCGAAACTGAAGTTTCAATACGCAGTTTTTTTAACAAGTCTAAATTTACCATTTTATTTAGTCTTTTTGGTCTTTGTTTTAGTTTTCTTTTCTGCAACAGTTTTTGCTTTTGCCGCTGGCACTACTTCCGCCCTTACCTTTTTCGCAACTTCTTTTTTCTCCAAAGATTTAACTTGTGAAGCAAGACTTTTTCTTCCTTCAATCCATGCATCCATTATATAATCTATAATTAGCTTTAGCGATCCGAGAGCATCGTCATTGGCCGGAATCGGAAAATCAACAGCATTTGGATCCGCATTGGTATCAACAATCCCAACTGTTTTTACTCCTACCATCGCTGCTTCTTTAACCGCTAATTCTTCTAAATGAGTATCGATAATAAATAGCGCATCGGGTTTGGCCGGAATAGTCGCAACTCCGCCGTAAAGACTTAATAATTTTTCCCTATCTTTTGCCCAAAGTCCTCTTTCTTTTTTGGTATATTTTGTTTTTATTTCCTCATTTTGTAAATTTGCAGTAATTTCTTCCATTTTCTTAAAATTCTTGGAAACTTCGGA
>JBBTZX010000020.1:0-12273 GCA_038061125.1 Patescibacteria group bacterium
TTCTCCTTCGGGATCAATGATTATTATTTCTGTTCCAAACATAAATTGTCGCATTGCCTCCAGTTTTATTAAGAAAGATTTTCCCGATCCGGATTTTCCCAGCACAACCTCATTGGCATTTTCCAAAGAAAATCGGTCAAAGATAATAAGAGATCCATTTTGCTGATTAATTCCGTACAAAACTCCCTTGTCTTGAGTTAGCATGGCGGAAGTAAAAGGAAAAGTTGAGGCCAAAGATGTGGTGTCCATATTTCTGGTTATGTAAAGCTTATCTATGCCAAGGGGAACAGAAGATTTGAACCCGTCCTCCATTTGTAGCGTTGCGATTTTTGGAATAATCAGAAGAGAAGAGAGAGTTGAGCTAAGTTTTTTGCCTGCTTCCTCCAAATCTTTTAAGCTGTCAGCAGAAATGGTAATGTATAGGCTAAATTGGAAAAACCTTTCAACTCCTCTTGCGAGCTCTTGTTGGAGTCCGAGAGCATCTTCCAAAGCTGCTTCTATTTTTGGGTCAGGAGATCGTCCTGACTCAACTTCGGAAGAAATAGATGCTTCCATTTCCGCAATTTTTCGCCTAAGATCGTTTAAAACATCAGAAGAAGACGTCGGGTAAATGAACATCGAAATATTTAAAGAATGGTCAAAATCAATAACCGGAGAAAGCCAATTTGCAGAAACAAACCGAGGATATCCGACAACAAAAAATGTTTTATAAAACCTTTCTCCCACTCTTATGAAATTAAAATCTATCTCAACTGAAGAGGGAGCAATAATATCAGCTAAAGAATTTATCCCTTTTTCCAAAGATTCCAAAGAGGGATTTTTTGGGTTAAGGTTATTCACAGGCGTCATATAGCTTTTGCTCCTTTAACAAATACGCTGCTTACGTTTTCTTGTGAATTTGCAGATCCGCCTAAATCTGCATTATAAATTTCATAATAAAGATTTATTAATTCTTCTTTGGCAAGAGTTCTGGCGCGAAGATTAAGCGTTGCGAGTTGGGAATGCAACACTTGGGCCTTCCCTAAAAGAGCTGTTTTGGCCTGCACAACAAAAGATCCTTGCTGGATTGGGCCTTTTTCAAGATAAGAGTAGGGAATAACTATGTAAAATTTTTTATCCAAAACAGTGTTCACCTTAACCAGCTCTTTGACAAATTCTTTATAAAGACCTATCTGGTGGGCTAATTTCTCATTTTGGGTTTTCTTCTCTTCCCAGTCCAAAAGTTTAATATACGAGGATATGTCAACTCTTTTGCTTAAAATAAATATCTGGATAGGAAATGAAAGCGAATTAAGTAAAGTTGAATAGGCGAAAATTTTAGCGTCCTGTTCTTCTTTGGAGAAAAGAGAAAAGTTGGTGGCTATAACTTCAATTATAAGGCAAGCGTTGCCGTAAGGAAGTATGGCGATATTCTCCGAAACATCCTGTATCTCTATGAATTTTTGCGTTGTTGCCTGTGTTTTTTGGGCAGATTTTTTCATAAACTACACTTCTCCGAAAAGAGATTTTCTTAATTCTTCTCGCGTGTCAATAGAGATAACTTCAATTGGTAAGATTATTTCTCCATTTGCCTTTATTTCTATAAAGTCAAACTTATTTTCTCCTTTTGGATCTTCAAATTCCATGGTGTAGGTGCCGTTTAGAAGAGGAGTGGCTGATGCAAATTGTCCCAAAGAGCTGGTTTTGAATGCCCGAACAGGATTTCCCTCGCTGTCTTTTGCCTCAACCAGAATATTAGGTAAGGGCATATTTCTGGGATTTTTAACAATTCCGGTTATCAGGTTTGGCACATCGGGTGTTATAGGAAGACCAACGCTTTTGCCCATCGGCCCCGGGATGCTGCGCACATTTCTAGTTTCTATTTTTGGAGAAGTTACAACTCCCGGAGTAAAAAACTGCTTTTTTTGCTGATCCAATTTCTGCTGAAGATTTATCAATTGTCCTGTAAGTTGGTCTTTCTGCGTAAGAACTTCTGCAAGCTGTTTTTCCAACTCCAAGGTCTTTTCGTGAATAGCTTGAGTTGGGACAGCTTGTTTTTGCAAATTTGCTTCTTCGTCTTTGGCAATTTGCAGCTGTTGTTCTAAGGCAGCTGCTTTTTCCTGGAGAACGTTTTCTGTTGATGGTTCTGTTTGAGCAGTTGCAGTTACAGGTTCTTTTTTCGGTTCTTCTTTTTTGGCGTCATCATGCATAGTGATTATAACCGGAGATCCATTTTTAGTATTTTGAGGAACTTGCGGGAAAGAACCGTTTTGCGGACCAAAAAGAGATTGGAAAAAACTTAATTCTTTTTTGTCCAAATCATTTTTGGGAATATTAATTGATGCTTGCAGGAAAATTCTTGCCTGCGGTTTCGCAGTTTGAGAACTTTGTCCCTGAACAATTTTCCTGTAAATAGGAACTTGAGACCAAACAGGAACACCGGTTTTTTTATAAACGTATTGGGTTGGAGAAGAAAGAGCTTTTAAGAAATTTCCAATCATTACGTCCATTGGCCTGCCTTCAATTGGCAGAAATGCAAGACTTATTCCAAATAAACCAAAGAAAAAAGCAAAAGGAATCTTAATAAAGGACGTTATGGGCAAACTGAAAAATATCCACGCCATAATTGCGCCGGTTATCAGATAGGCGAATTGTTTTATAGTCATATCCCCAATCAGCTTGAACTGAAATCCAGTTACATCTTGGGGAATAGGATGATTCTCCATATAGAACCAGCATATAACGTGAAAAATATCATTGCAAGATTATCAAAATAGGTCAAAGTGGGTACTAGCAGTTGCCGAAACCGAATTCTTTAATGCAAGGGACACCTGTAATTCCTGAAATAAAATTAAGAATTGCGAAAGAAAGAAGAATTAAAATAAAGCCTAAAACAGCATAAGTTAAAGTATTTTTTGCTCCTTCAAGCTGTTTTGGGTCTCCGCCTGACATCAAGAATTTAATTCCGGAAAGAATGATAAAAATAAGAGCAATTATTCCGGCGAAAAGAAATGCCGCAGTAACGACATTTTCGAAAAGATATGGAATACAGGTAAGTAAACCTACTTTGTCACCATTTGCTATGGGTTTAAAACATTGGTCGAGCATATATTTTCTATAATCCTCCTTTGGTTTTATCGGTTTGATTTTTTTGTGAAGAAGTGCTGGATCCCCCGGAAACAGTTGGGAACTTCGCAGGAGTAGGGCTTATGGATGGATTTGGATTAGTGGGAGCTCCAATTTGTCCTGAGCTTGTCGAAGAGGTTGGTGCAACTGCAGGAAAACAGAATGGATCTTTAAGAGTAGGAATGCACAAAGACCGTCCCAAAATCGGGTTTTGCGCTCCGAGAAGCTGGAATATTAAAGAGAAGATAACGAAAGATCCTGCAATTATTACCAACCCGACAATTGCCGCAACAATATGATTTCTTGCCGCCTCAACCGCAGTTTTGTCTCCGCCTGATAAGACCCATTTTATGCCTCCATAAATTAAAAAAACAATGGCAATAATAATTCCGATGACGAAAATAAGCTGGATAATAAATTGGGGAATATTTTCCAAAGAAGCATCTATAATGCTTCCGGGAGGAGGAATAATCGGTATCTGTATCACAAAGATAAGTTTAACAAAGAATATCTTGAAAATCAATTAGAGACAAGCAGAGGAAAACGTTAAAAGAGGTTATTCTTATGGAGCCTTTGTTACGCCAAGAGTTGGAAACTTTAGGTTGGTTAGGGAAAAATCAGAACCAGTAAGAAGAGTAAATACGACATTTATTATTAAAAAAGCACCTGCAATTATTACCAACCCGACAATTGCTGCCACAATATGGTTTCTCGCCGCTTCAACTCCGGCTTTGTCTCATCCTGACATAACCCACTTTATGCCTCCGTAAATTAAATAAGCTATTGCAACAATTATGCCGATTGCGAAAAGAAGAGTAATAATAAATTGAGGAATATTTGCAAGGCTTATGCCCGTAAGCGATCCTGCTGGAGGAACTATGGATATAGATATAGGTGTTTGAGCTAATGCCAATGAAGTAGAACCAGCATATAAAGATAAAGCGCTGATAAAGCCTAAAAATTTCCTCATTAACCTTATAATAAGCAGATTCTATTTATTTGTCAAGCCCCAAAAGTAGAACGAAGTTCACTTTGGGGCGAAGACCCCGGCAAGGCTATACGGGGTCAAGGGGTATTTAAGAAAAACTTTGGACTTCCGCCAAGCAAGGTTATGATAGCGCTTACAATCGCAAATCCTCCTGCAATTATGAGAAATCCAACTATAGTAAAAATAAGCCTTGATCTTGCCGCCTGAATTTTTTGTTTGTCTCCTTCTGACATAACCCATTGGATACCCGAATAGATTAGAAGAATAATTGTCAGAGCAATTCCAAAAACAAAAAGAATAGCCAGAACAGTCGTAATTAAGCTGCTGCCATAAGTTCCTCCTGATAAATTTTGTATTTCAGTCGGAACTTGTATATTCTCGTAACCAGGTAAAGAAAATTGTGCAAGCTTCATAAAAAATGAATGATGAATAACGAATTATGAATCATGGTTTTTAGAACTTTTTATAAGACCGTTTATTATTTTGTGAACTGTTATAGATTGTAGGGCGATTTCTTGAAATTTGTCTTTTGTAATAAAGCTTATATCTCTAGCAATGATTAATTGATTTTGAAGTTCAGTTACAGATCCTTGTGACATTGAGTAAAATTGTACCTTTTCTTTGTAGGATTGTCTACTAAATCCTTCTGCTATATTTGATGTTACTGAAACAGCGCATCTTCTCATCTGGCTGATTAAGCCGAAAACTTCTTCTTTGGGAAAAAACTTTGTTATTCCGTAAATTGCCAGAACCAGCTTGTGTCCTTCTTTCCATGCGTTTAAATCAGTAAAGCTTTTAATTGTCGTCTTATCCTTAATTCTTGATTCATTATTCATGATTCATGCTTCGATCCTCGTTATTTCGTAAAGCCTGGTATTTTCAAAATATCCGCTCCGATGATTTGCAAAATTACCAAGGAAAAAATGATAAACAAAAGTCCGACAATTGCGGAAGTTAGCCTTTCTTGAGCTGCTTTAACTGCTTCAGGATTTCCTTGGGAAAAGATAAGTTGGTAGCCGGAGATGATGATAAGAATTAAAGCAATTCCGCCGGAAATACTCAAAATTACCCCAAAAACACTTTTGACCAAATCCCCGGGATTAGTCTTGATATCAATACCAAGTCCGGTATCTACAGCAGAACAAGTATAACCAATAACCTTTGTTGAATTTGCGGATTCTAATATAGGAGTTATGGCCCATTTTGCGCATATGGGGGTTGGGATGATGGGTGTTGGGGTAGGAGGCATTTGCGCAACTTGTCCTCCGGTTGCGGTTGTGATACAGGTAGGGTTATCAGTTGGTGGCGGACCAGCAGTAAATTGTAATGTTACAGAATTTTGTAAACCAGAACTGCATCGTCTGCTATTTATCATGTCAACACATAAAATCCGTGTTCCTACAAGCAGTGTTTCACTACCGGGAATGTTAAGGGGGAAGGATAAATTAGGACCGTTCGTACGGATAACATCCCTTTTTGCTAGGATGTCTCCATCCCACCACCATTGGTAATCGGTATTTGGTTGTAAATCAACAAGGTTAATCATTAGAGGCGAGCCTTTTTGATAAATGCACCGATTAGGGAAGACAGAAGCTTTAGGAAGATCTGACGGTATTGACGTTGGAGTAGGTGTTGGAACACCAGAAACAGTAAAACTGGTAGTACCTACAAGCTGCATCGGATCATTTAAACATTTACTAGGAGTAGTTGGGGAGCACACTTTCAGAATCCATTGTCCTGGATATTTTTGCCCACGGGCGGAATCGAGTAAATTGAGTTGTCCTGTAAGAGTATTTGGACTCGAAGCTTTCGGTTCTGCGCTAACCCGAGAATAAGTATAAATGTTTAAAGCAAGGAGGTCTTTAATGCCTTGAGGATATGCGAATATCATGTATTTCACGTCCGTTATGAAACAGCCCGTGCCCGTGATGACTATATTCCCTTGCCAGTCAGGAGGAAGTATTGTTTGGTTGAGGCTTAGTGGGCAATCGGTCGCATAAACTTTATTATTCCAAGATGCGAAGAATAAGAAGAAAATAAATAAGCCTGAAAATAGAAATATTATCTTTCTCACTCTTCAATCGTAGACCATGTGTTTAGGTTTTGCAACCCTAAACACTCTAGACGGTGGAGGATGGAAGGTGGAAGGTAGAACGTTGATGATAGAAGATAGAAGTTAGATTAGTATGTTTTCCAGTTATTGCGGAGATTTGTAAGTTTTCCGCCAAGCAAATTATATCTTTTGAGAAGATCATCGCAAAAATCTATAGGCCAAAACCCTAAATCTTTTGCCATACTAACGTGAACCTCCATTTCGTTTGCAGAACCAATAGCGGAATCTAGATGTATTTTAAACTGTTTTTCAAATCTTCTTTTTGCCCAACCCTCTGCGATATTCGCAGGAACTGATTTTGAAGCCCTTCTTAATTGAGAACCCAAATCGTTTCTTTTGAAAATTGGCAATTTATTTACATTTTTATTAACAATAATTGCTAAACCATACGATTCTTTATAAACTTCCAGATCTCTAAAGCTTTTAATCATTATTTATTATCGTACCTTTTCTGTCTTCTATTTTCCATCTTCAAAAGTCTACCCTCTGTCTTCCATTTTCCACCCTCTACCTTCTACTGTCTAGTATGTGCGTCCATCTTCTGCCACGTTTTTAGAGTGCAAAAGTAATTTTCGCAAATGGTCATTTTGCGGCATATGCTACACTGGCATTATGGACACAGGCTGGAAAATTATCTACTATATTTCAGCAAGCGGAGAAAATCCTGTTAGGAAATTTTTGGATAATTACCCAAAAGCCAAACTAAAAGCTTTAAGAATTCTTTCCCATATTGAAGAATTTGGCTTGAGTTATGCAATACCGCATATTAAAAAATTAGCCGGCACACCCCTTTGGGAAATCAGGATTTTAGGAAGAGACAGCGTCAGAATCCTTTATGTAGCAAAGCATGAGAAACAAATACTGCTACTGCATGCATTTATTAAGAAGACTAATAAAACACCGAGAAAAGAAATCAACATTGGCATAGTAAGATTATCTGAAATTGGCACTTGACATAATATATTCTAAAAGATATAATTTAGGCATGAAAAGAAATATTTATACTTTACGAGATCATATTCAGGAAAGTTTAAAAAACCCTGAATTTAAAAAAGAATGGGAAAAAAGCGAACTGGTTTATCAATTAAGCAGAACTTTAATTAAAAAAAGGCTTGCTCAAAACATATCTCAAACTGGTTTAGCCAAAAAGGCTAATACTACTCAAGCGGTTATATCCAGACTAGAAAATATGAGCGTCAATCCCTCATTGGGATTATTACAACGCATAGCTAGAGCTCTAAATGTCAGCCTAAAAATTCAGTTTGAATAAATCTTCTTTGACTTCATAGAACATTTTTAAGAGATTTACTAATCTATTCGTCTACTTTCTATCTTCTAGTATCCACCTTCCACATTCTACCTTCTACCGTCCAGTTAATGTCTGATATAAGTCAAGCGGGCTTCTTTTAGGGGGAGTAATATGCACACGCTATGAAAGAGTTAATTTTGAACAAAGAAGGATTGATGCTTCGACAAAACTCAGCATCAACTCGCGAGTTGACAACACAAGCACGAGAAAGGTATTCTAAGGGTGGAGATAATTTTATGGCAACGGAAGGACAGTCAGATATGCCTCCTAATTCACAACCAACAAATCCCGAACACGCAGGAGAAGTCCCTCAAGCTTCAGGATTAGGCGTGGAAAAACCTGTTTCTGTGGAAAGACAAGCCACAGCTAGAGAAGCTTGGGAAGAGGCAGATAGGGGGAAAACTCTTACCTTTGAGGAAGGATACGTCAGAAAACAAATGATTGAAAGGGGCTTGGGCCCGGTTGTAGGAGGCGCAGGAGGAGATACTGTTGAGAAAACGGGGATTCCTGCAATCGACGCAGAAATAGAAGTAATGAATAATACACTTGATACAAAACTTAAGAGCCCCTTAGGAATATATTTAGAGGCCATAGGAAATATAAGCCGACTTACTGATGTTGATGAAACCAGGAAACAAGCCACTATTAATGCTATTCAAATGGCAATAAAAGACGCACGTGCAGAGAGTGAAAAAAATAGACCAGCGGAAGAGCAGGAAAGAAGATACAGTTTGTATTTTACGCCTGCCGAGCAGGATGCTCTTAGAGAAGATCCAACGCGATGGCTGGATACGCAATTTGATATTTTGTATCGATTTGCTGAAGAGGGGCAGGAACTAAGCTCCCCAATTATTAATGGCGTTCAGCAGCAGGTATCCCAGGCGGTAGATTTTGTTAAAAATTACAGGCCGGAAGTTATGTCGGACTTTCTAATTCAGTATACTGTACGTTTGCATCTACTTCAAATGAGAACAACGATTGGATACAGAAGCATAGAGAATGTTAAGCAGGCTGCGCATGAACTTAGATTCCATGGTCTTTTAACAGGAATGACGCTGGAAAGGGGTATGGTGGGAGCGATGTTTAATAGATTCCAAGACTTACTGGAAAGCACCAGACTTTCAAGCAACTCAAGACACCATGTCATGCTCGAGGATGCATATAAGTTACAAAGAGTATTGATTGATGAACAAATGGGTTTTGCTAAAAAAGGAATTGGTAATTTTGGAGATCTCAGTGACATAACGGTGAAAGACGCAAAAGATCAAGACCTCAATAATTCTGACACTTGGGATGATTTTACATGGGCAGCCAAGATGACAGACAAGCAGATCAAAGAAAATGAGAAAATGTCGGAAGAACAGAAAGAAAGAATAATTCGGATAAAAAATGTAAATGCAAGAATTACCAGGTCGGTAAGAACAGCTTATGATGTTTTTGTTTCTTCTCAAAGAATGGGTGTTGTGGTTGCAAGAGGAAAGTATTTGCTTAAAGATAGCAGTCGTTATCGCTCCGATCCAATAGGGCCGCTGAATGTTTATAACATGGAAGAATTGCTGTTTGAGAAATTCGAGATGTATAGTCCCGAGCAAGAAGAGATGGTAGATAGAATGAAGTTGGATATAGCAGAGGCTTATTTAAAAGATCAGAAGAAAACTCAGGGGAAGCAAGAACAGTTAACCAGAGAACAGAAGCTAGATTTAGGAAAAAGACTTTTTAGAGATATATTTGCGGTTCCGGATTTCTTTTCCTCCGGATGGCGCATAGAGGGAGTAATTCAGGCATTGAAAGAAAGATTTGGCGAAGAAACAGCTGGAGATTTTGCCTTATTTATGAGATTAAAAATAGCAAAGGAGAAAAAAGACCCGAATAGTAAGGCTGAATGCAGGGAGGATGTATGGAATAAGATTCGGGAATTTAGGCCGGAAGAAATTATAAGGCTATTTAGGGAAAGAAAAAATAATCAATTGACTAAGTTGTACGAGGAAATGATCGCTATAGATTCTGGAGATTCTGGATTGAACATTACAGATGAAGACAAGTTGGCTAATCGTCCAGACGAAGACGGCGGACGAGTAAGAAGGGATATTACAGTTTACGATAAATTTAAGAAAAAGTATGGAGCAGTAATTGGCCTTTTAAGGCAAGAAGGGTTCAATCGTAAAGATGGAAAGGGCAATCAATTCCCAACCCAAATTGACTTATCTAAGCTAGATAAGGAGCAAACGGAAACAGTAAATAAATTTCTAGAGGATGCCGAAGGCGCAGAGAAATTAAAAAAATTGGTTACGGCAATGCAAGGTTTTATTAACGAAAGTCGGATTAAAGATTTATCTACAAGCAATAAATTTGCAGATATATATACAAGGTCAATCATAGTAGACGATGCTTTGTTAGATAAATTAGAGGATGAAGTGCCCGAAACCAATGGCACCAGTGGCAATCTCGGATACTCTCCTCTCTCAAAGATTATTGGAGAAGCTGGTGCCGGCGGCGATACATTAGTAAGGTCATGGACTGATACGGAAAATGCAGCAAAAGCTGGAAATGCCTTACTTAAGTTTATTAAAGAGGAGGATCTCGAGAAAAAAACGAACGCTGCCCTAGAATTTGCTGGCTCTGCATCAATGTACAATGGGCTTGGTGCTAAAGGGCAAGCTGAAGGAGTAAGACATACGATAGGAACATACTTAAATCTTTCCAAGCTGGATATGGCGTGGGATATAGTTGGAATTAATTCTTTGCCTCTTAGAATTCCCGCATCCGATGCTCAAAGAATTTTTGGCGTACAGGATAAGGCAATGAGCAGAGATGAGCTAAGAGAGAGCCTGGATCACTTACGCGGCTTTTTGACTTCTAGTGTTACCAAAGCTAGAGAAACATTAAAAGAAAGAAAGAAAGAAATCGCAGAAAAGGGTTTATCAGATAAGGATAAGAGAGAGGTAAGAAAGAATTTGCCAAAGGATTATAAAGAGAAAGCAAAAGGGATGAATTTATCCGAGGACGAATTTCTAATAAATAAATTTATAGAAAGCTTAGAGACAAAATTAAAAAAAGACGAAGAGGATTCTCAAAAATTTTATAAAAACATGGAAGACCTTTTGGAGGTTACGGGTAAGGATTTTTGGAAAAGAACAGGATTTAGGCTTCTCTTGTATCTAATGCTGGCCGCTATTGGGGAAACATACATGGCAGGGAAAGCCAGCGCTTCTAAATAATTAACCCTTTTATTTTATAAATCCAAATGATCTAAGGAATTTTCCAACAGGAGATTTACCCGATTTATCTAGAAACCCTCCTGGTTGATACATTGTACCGAATGCAAGGCCTGATACTCCCTCAGCTGTTCTACCTGGTACAGCAGCTCCGGCTCCAAACATTGCGCCTGCAGTGGTAAGCGGGAAGTTAGGTGCTTTAAAGGCATTTTTTACCATACCAACAACAGCAGGAGTGGTAAGGATGACCGTAATGCCTACAATTGCGCTTATCAGCTTGGGATTTGCAGCGCTTCCTATAAGGGGCGGAATAAAAAATACATCCGGGGGGGGCAAAGTGTTAAATGCGTCAATAAATAGTTTGCCCAAGAGGAACATCACGATAGTTGTTGGGAAAACAGACAGATTCGAGAGAACAGCTCTAACCCATAAACTAAAGCCCGCAGGATTTCCCGGGGTTAAAGATGAAATAATCCAGAAAGGAGCAAGAACTATGTCAAAAAGAATGAAAGTATAGGCTTTTATAAGTTCAAACCAAAGCTTAAAAAGCGCAGTAAAAATAGCAATAAAAATTATCAGAAAAGCAATAATATAAGGAAGACCTATGGTTGCTATAGCAGGTACTAGTATCGCCAGCCAACCTAGCGGATTCGCCAGAAGAAGGGTAGCTCCAATTCCTACACCAAGACCAGCAGGCGCTAATAGCCCTAAATTATTTGTTAATCCCAGCATACTTAGAATAGAATCTCTAAATCCTGCGGCAATAGTGTCTGCAACACCAACAATATTGTTAAACCCGAATGCTCCTATAACATCTGTTCTCTGCAAAGTGGACGGAATTAGCTGGTTAAGATGCGAACCTGGAATTGTTACGGCAACTGAATAAACAAAATATATCACTATATACATAGCATCAATCATCAGTCCTGCGATAGCGAAAGAAAATGTGACAAGAATAATGCCGATAATTAATTTGGGAATTTGATTCTGGACAGTCATAACAGTTCTTGGATCGAACTGGACACGCAGCATAATAAACATTCCTATTACCACGAAAACTATAATAAATAGAAGGTATACAAGATTTCTGAAGGTAACCCATATCGGAAGAAACGGAGAAAGCTGTCTGAATCCCACTCCCTGGGCGTATGCTTGCTTGGTAATGCCGAAGTTTTGCGACAAATAGCTGACATAATCGCCTGTATGGATAGGCATAACAAAAGTCATAGCAATTAATTTGTTCATTACTCCGATTGCTCCTCCTCCATTTTCAACAAAACCAATTTTGCCGGTTTTCTGGTCAACTCCTAAGCATTGCTGGTTAGGATTGGTTGGATCAATGCCTGTTAATTGGCAGAAAAGAGCAGACATAACTTCAATCATGGCGCTTTGTGTCCAGTTGTGAAGATTATTCGGAACATCGGGATTGGTATTAGGAGAAATATAAGGATTTACCTGGGAAGAAACAGTTGAGGGCGCGGCCGCAACTGCTAAAGGAGAGATTTTTATAGATAATAATAGAGAAAAAACGGAAAAGAAAAGA
>JBBTZX010000021.1:0-5603 GCA_038061125.1 Patescibacteria group bacterium
GTAAAATCTTCTATGGCTTCTACAATTTTCTTTATTTCTTCTTGAGCTTTTTCAATACATTGCAAAGCAATTTCTTCCGAGACTTGTAATGCGCCTGACTCTATCATCAAGGTTTTATCTTTTAATCCGGAAACTATCAAATCCAATTCTGAAAATTCAGCTTCACTGGCAACAGAATTTATCAAAAATTCAGCTTTGCCATTTTCTTTTTCCTTAACAAATCCTATTCTTATCGCCCCAATTGGACCTGCCCAGGGAATTCTGGAAATAGATATTGCCGCCGAGGTTGCGATGATTGAAAGAATATCCGGATCATTTTCTCCGTCTACGGACAAAACCGTAATCATTATCTGAACTTCTTTTTTGAATTCTTTTGGAAAAAGAGGCCTTATAGATCTATCAATAAGTCTGCCTGTCAAAATTGCATCATCCGATGGTCTTCCTTCTCTTTTGACCCATCTTGAACCTTTTATTCTTCCTCCCGCGTACAATCTTTCTACATATTCTACTGTCAAAGGAAAATAATCTATATCTGTTCTTTCTCTGCCCTCAACAACCGTAACCAAAACCATAGTATCTCCAAGTCTGGCTAAGACAGAGGATGTTGCCTGTTTGGCAAGTTTTCCTACTTGAAGGGTTAGGGTTTTATCACCTAATTGGAAGCTTGTTTCGTTTTTAGTCATTTATCTTTAAGTCCTATCTTATTTTTCATCTCCGAGGCGCGTTTCTTATCAACTTTGCTCAAAAAATTTATCAGTCTTCTTCTTTTGGCAATCATTGACAAAAGCCCGCGTCTGCTGTGCACATCATTCGCATGCTGTTTCAAATGCTCTGTTAGACGCTCAATTCTTTCCGTCAAAAGCGCTATTTGCACTTCAGGACTTCCGGTATCGCCGTCTACAGTTTGAAATTTCTTTATGACTGCCTTTTTTTGAGTTGGACTAAGCGGCATATATTAAATTAAAGGTTAAGAATGCAAAATTAAAATTTAGTTTCCTTATTATAGCAGTTCCAACAATCCTTATCAAGGGTTCTTTATTACCTATTCTTCCGTGAAGCTTACTTGGAATAACTGACTAATTCTTCCAAGATAATACGTTGGACTAAGTCTATTGGTATTTACTTTACCTACTCTTTTTATAATATTTCCATATGCCTCTGTTGTTCTTTGGAATTTCTGTTCAGCAGCAACTCTTTCTTCTGGTTGCATCTCAATTGTTTTATCAGGATGAGTTTGCATTGTTATTTTCCGGTATGCACTAATTATTGCTTTTTCATCGTTAGTCGGGGGAATTCCCAAAATAACAAAGAGTTGCCCTATGTCAACAACAACGCTTTGATAACGATTTAGCAGAGAGCTACAGCCCTCAAACCACTTCCCAATATTGTCAATATGTATTGGTTCTGTCGAAGACATCGCTCGAACCAACTGCATTGGATCAATATTGTAATGTTCCCGTATAGCGCTTAGTATTCTAAAATCAAGCTCCACGGTCTTCATGTCAACTGGTTTTTCGCTAATGCGGGCAAGATGAATTGATATTTGTTCAACATCTTCCTCGCTTAATTGCGCTGCTGTTTTTTTTGCCTCCCGTGCAAGCCTCTTATCTTCTTCTACTTCTGCTTCTGTCGCTTCTTGTCTATATTCTCCTGTCATTGCTTGAAGAAAACCCATTTCTACGGTAAAGGATGTTTGCCTGTATTGAGATGTAGCTAGGTCACGTGCCTGCTTATTTGCATCCATATCGTCTCTTAAATCCGCCACTAAACCCCTAACAGTTTTTCTTCTGTTGTTATCTGTGTATTCGTTATCTAATTTCCCGCTCAACATGTCAATCTCTATCTGCCATGCTTGATCATAAGCAAAACCCTTATCCCATCCATAGTGCCCAATTAACCTGCCTTCTCTATTAATATGCAGTCTCAAATATTCCCCTCTATGAGATTCGTCAACACTACCATCGTAATATTGCCCCTTAGTAATCCTTTTAAATGCCTGTAGCATTTGCTCTGGGGTTTCTCCTTCTCTGAAAGGAAATACTTGAGTAAACCTTGTTCCTTCCTCGTAGTGCAAATCTGGCTCTTTTTTATAATCCATTGCCGCATTAAAGCTAATTTCTTCTCTCTTTTCTCCTCTTGCCTTTCTAGCTTTCTCTTCTTCGTCAGCTTTGTCTGCCCAAGCTATTAAGTCTCCCATTCTTCCTAAATTGCGTAACGCAATATCAGCAGCCATCACTTGTATTTCTAAATTTCTAATTTTATCAAACTTTATAACCTCATCCTTATTTCCTGATAAACCGAGAGTCATAATTGAACTCATGTCTGCAAAATACAAAGCTTTAGTTGGTATTCCGTTGGGAAAAAGAGCCTTTGCTTGCGCAACGATCTGTGCATTCAAAAGGTTATCCATTATTGGTAAAACTAAATCTGCCTTTGCTTTAGGAGGCAGTGAAGAATAATCTATTGTTACTAAGCCTTCTGGTTCTGGAAGTTTGTGATCTCTAAATACTTTTTTTATATCCCTTGTTACATATATCTCTACGCCACCGTCTATATCCGCAAGATGCTCTGTAATTCTGGTAGTAAACAAAGCAAGACCCAAAGATGCACGAAAACTTATTGGAATGTTGCGTTTAGACATATCGAGAACAAACTCTTCACTCCAATGCTGTGTTGCCCAGTCCCTAACTGGTTTGAGAGAAATATTGTCAGTTGTAGTTCTTCCAAATTTTTGAAGCCCAAGCGCAGAAAGTGAATCTTCAAGCATTAAGTACTTCATTACGGTAAGTTTTTGTCTTCCCGTAAGTTCATCGCTCATCAGGTCGATCGAAACTCTCGGAACTCCGAGTCTAGCAAGTTCTTCTTTTCTTGATTCTTTTTCCTGTTTTATTGACATAATAGCTTGAGTTTATATATGAGTTAATATAATAAGGTCAAAATTTCTTATACATTTGTTGAGCCTTTGTAGATTTTGGGCGCCAGCCAATCATCCGGAGGATTAACTATCTTTTTTTCTTCCATCGGCTCGCCGAAGCCTTGAGCGGAGGCGGCCTTTTTACCTTGTGCTTTTTGAGTAAAAAAAGATTGCTCTTGCAATATCTCTGTTTTTGCTTGCGATTTAGCACTTCCTCTTACCGCTCCATTTTTCATAAGAACGGCCGCTACTTCAAAAGCAACCGGACTGGTTTTTGGGTGTTGGAAATTATCCGTAGCCTGACAAATACCCGACATCAAATTTTGGGCGATATCAATATCCATTTGCAAACTCAAGGAGGTAATCAAATTGGCTGCTGCTTCGGAAACAGAAGAAAAATCTTTGGAAACCAATAATATGTCTCCAAAACCTTGGTTATTTTGTTTATTGTCAACATTAATAATCATCGTATCTTTCAGGCTCTCTATATCAAAAATTCCTGCCAAGTCGGATAATTTCGTAATGCCGATTGTAAAAAGTACATTGGGTATTCCTCCCGGCCTTCTGTAAATTATGTCTTTTTCATCAAAAGACAAACCGTTTTCTCCGGCCTTAACTATAATATTCATAAACTTATCTTCCAGGGTATAGGAAATTTTCTCTATATCTCCTTCTCTATAAGGAAACGATACTGTTAAGTCTTTGCCTTGAGAACCAAAATTATTTTTTACTTTATCAATACCAACAAGAGAGGAAATTGCTACTATCGGCTCTGTAGGACAGACAATTACCGGAGTTTTTCCTAATTGGGTTAGCGCCAGATGCAAACCAAGTCCGGCTCCCATTTCATCAAGGCTTGGATTTTCACAAACCGCTATACAGATTTTTTCGTTTTTTAAGAGGCTTTCCTTAATTTTTTCCAAAACTGCTCTATCCATAAAGACTAAAAAATTTTTAGCTATGGGATATTAACATATCTCCTATACGAAAGTCAAGAGAAGGAGAAATTAAAATTCCCCCTTCTGTCCCCTGTTCGATTTTTGAGATAGAATTTTTACCCTGGCGGACTGATGTAATTGTACTTTCTCCGATTAATTCTTCCTTTCGCATTAACCTTATTTTGTCTCCCTTGGCTATTCTGCCTTCCGAAACCCCAATTCCCAAAACTTGAGTTTTCTCAAATGGGAAAGACGCCAAAACTTTTGCTTTTCCATAAATTTTTTCCTGCATTTCCAGCTCTTTTCCCTTCAAAGCTTCACTAACCTCATCTATAAGTTCATAAATTATGTTGTAATTTTTGAGAAGAACTTTTTCCTGAAAAGCCAGTTTGGCTATATCCGGTTTAATCTTGATATTAAAACCTAAAATAATGCCGTTAATGGATTTCGCCAAAAGAATATCTGCGGGAGTAACCTCACCTGTTTTTTGCATTGCAATATGAATATCTTTGGGCAAAGAATTAGTAATAACTTCCAATGACCCATTAGTATCCGCGCAAATAATAATTGATAAAGTCGGTTTACTGTCCAAGAAGAAATTCTCCGGCATCGATAGACTTTGAATAATGGGAGCAGTAACGGGAGGAGCTGAAACTTGACTAACAACCGGAGCAATTACAGCTTCTGATTTTTTAGAAACCACACTTCCAACATCGGGAACTTTCTCAAGACCCAAAACTTCAACCGCGTCCCCGCGCAACGCTATCTTAGCATATTCTCCTTTATCGTTAATCATATTTCTCACCCGAGACAATACCCCATCACAAACAATTTCATCTCTGATACTAAGACTTCCCTGCCTTATAATAATTGTCGCTATCGCGCCCAGTTTTTTATCAAGTCTTGCTTCAATAACAATGGCTTTAAATAATAAATTAGTCTCAATTTTCTCCGGTGTTTTTTTCATCTCCATAACCAAAAGAATAAGCTCAAGCAATTCTTTGATATTCTTGTTTTCCTTCGCAGAAACTTCTATAACAGGTGTATCTCCGCCGTAACCCTCAAGCAAAACTTGCTCTTTCAAAAGCTGCTGTTTAACTTTTTCCGGATTTTTTTCAGGAAGGTCAGATTTGGTCAAAACAACAATAAATGGGATTTTGGCTTCCAGCAAAACCTTTATGCTTTCTTGTGTTTGAGGCATAACTCCATCAACAGCTGACACTATCAAAAGTCCTATATCTGCCACATCTGCGCCACGCTGCCGCATCTTCGCGAAAGCTTCATGTCCGGGAGTATCAATAAAGGTAATTTGCCTTTTCTGTCCCTCTGCTATAAATTCTATTTTCGAAGCTCCGATTTTTTGAGTTATTCCTCCATGCTCGCCTTGATCAATATTAGTTTTTCTTATAGCGTCCAGAAGAGTTGTCTTACCGTGATCAACATGTCCCAAAACTGCTACGACAGGAGGATAGCTTGGAGTTTTTGAAGTATCTTTGAGTTTATCTTTTTTTTTGACCATAACATATTAATTACTTCTTTTCTTCAACTTCTGCTTTTGGTTCTTTTGTTACTTCAACTTTTTCCTTTTGCCCTTCCGAAGCTTTAGCGGAGGAGGGCTCAACTTTTTTATCTGAAGGTTTTTCTACTTGCCCCTCGGAGTCCGCCTTAGCGGACGAAGTGGGGTCTTCTTCTATCTCAATCTTATATCCTGTTAATTTCGAAGCAAGACGTACATTTTGTCCGTCTCTCCC
>JBBTZX010000022.1:0-3102 GCA_038061125.1 Patescibacteria group bacterium
ATTGACTTCGGTCATTTGGATATGGTAAAATTTAGAGACTAAAATCTCCTGCAACACCGCAAGGTCTTTGCAGGATTTTTTTTGTTTAAAACTGCTATAATTATTTTTAATGAGTAAAAAACGATGTATTATTCTTATTGATGGGAGTAATTTTTATTTTAAGCTCAAAGATTTAAAGCTCCATAATCTTCTTAATTTTGATTTCACCGGGTTTACTACGAAATTAGCTGATGATTATAAAATAATGCGTGCTACTTATTACGTTGGAAAAGTGAGAACCGATGGAACAGAACATACACAAAGATTATTCAATAACCAAAGGAAACTGTTTTCTCATCTCAAAAAACACACTGTTTTCTATTCGCTGGGTTATTTGTTAAAATCTGATGGGAAAGTGAGCGAAAAGGGCGTAGATGTGAATATTGCCGTAGATATCTTAGTCGCGACTTATGAGAATATCTGCGATAAAATTATTTTAGTTTCTTCGGATACAGACTTATTGCCAGCTATTAAAAAAGCCAGAGAAAAAGGGAAATCCGTTGAATATATCGGTTTTTCTCATAAACCAAGTGTCGCAATGGTCGCAAACTGTTCGGAGTCAACATTATTGAAAAAAGAAGATTTATTGCCTTTTACTAAATCTAAATAAAGATCAATAGCCCTTGTTTTTATTTGAAGATATCATTGGGCTTGACCTCTTGTAGTTTTCTGTGAGTTTTGTTATTGTAGAAACGGATTTTATGAATAAAAAACATCTCAAAGACACTGAGCGAAATCGAAGTGCTGAATATCAGTATTTGGATCTGCTCAAAGATATTTTGAAGAATGGGGAAAGGAAAAAGGTTCACAACGTAGCGGTTGGGACAAGGAATGTTTTCGGACGGCAAATCCGCTTTGACCTATCTAAAGGCTTTCCGCTTCTTACCACCAAAAAAGTTTTTTTCAGAGGAATAATTCACGAGCTTTTGTGGTTTATTAAAGGAGATTCGAATATTAAATATTTGGTTGATAACAACGTACATATCTGGGACGAGTGGGGGTATAAGCAATACAAATTAAAAATTAAAAATCAACCCTTCGATTCCGCTCAGGGCAAGAATTCAAAAATTATGACGCAGGAGGAATATATACAAAAGATAAAGGATTTACCCAAAGACGATCCGTTTGTAAAAAAATATGGGGAATTAGGACCGGTTTATGGGGTACAATGGAGAAAATGGCAAACAAGCGATGGAAGAGTTGTGGATCAGTTGCAATGGGCGATTTCAAGGCTCAAAGTTAATGCCGAAAGAAGACATTATCTGGTTTCCGCTTGGAATCCTGAATTTATTTATGAAATGGCTGCCTCCCGGGAAAAAGCCCAGGTTCTGCCTCCATGTCATACGTTTTTCCATTTTTACGTCGCCAACGGCAGACTTTCTTTGCAGCTTTATCAAAGGAGCGCGGATATGTTTCTCGGCGTGCCTTTCAATATCGCCTCCTATGCGCTTCTTACCCTAATGGTGGCTCATGTTACAGGTTTTAAACCCGGAGATTTTGTCCATACTTTTGGCGATGCGCATATTTATGATAATCATGTGGCGCAAGTAAAAGAGCAGTTGAAGAGAAAGCCTAAAACTCTGCCCAAAGTGAAACTTAATCCGCGCATCAAAAATATAGATGATTTCACCTTTGAAGACATAGAGCTTATTGATTATGATCCATACCCGCCGATCAAAGGCGAAGTCGCGATTGTCGGAGGATTTTCATAATGAAGATTAGTATTATTGCGGCGATGGATGAGAAAAGGGGAATTGGAAAAAATAATAAAATTCCCTGGCACATCAAAGAAGATTTGGTTCGGCTTAAGAACTTAACTATTGGACATACGGTTATTTTGGGAAGAACAACTTATGAATCAATGCTTGCCTATTATCAAAAAAGCGGCAAACCCACGATGTCCATGCGAACGCATATTGTTGTAACGAGGGGCATTAATTACCACGTTGATCCAAGATACGGTTTTGCCGCCCACTCAATTGAGGAAGCCCTTACGCTTGCCAAGCAAAAAGAGAAAGAGCAAATTTTCATTATCGGTGGAGAAAAAATTTTTGAGCAGACGATTGGCTTGGCAGATAAATTATATTTGACAATTGTTAAGGATCCGCCAGCCGGCGGATTCGGAGCCGATGCATTTTTTCCAGACTATTCGGAGTTTAAAAAAGTTGTTTTTGAGCAAAAAGGGGAGTCTGAAGACCACAAATACACATTCCTAGAACTTGAAAGATAATTAGCGTCCCATTTCCTCTCGAAACTTTCTCGTATAGGTTTTTCCCCTAGGGGATATTTTAAAAATTTCAAATTTACGTATTCCATTAGTTTTATCTCCATTTCCGTTTGGAGCTTCAATTACTAGCACTCTAAATTTACCACTTACCAGTTCATGGACAGGTTTACCCTGATACATAGCTGGAGGAATAGCCTTAAATATCCCTATACCTTTTTGGTTAAAGTCATCGATTTTACCAGATATCATCCATTTGTTCTTTGGAGATATGCCAACCATCATGTTTTGTAGGTCATTTCTCGAGGGTAAGACTATATTGCTTTTTGCTTTTATTTTCTCAGGGATAATTATTGCACTTCTCAAAACTGCCTGAATTGGGGTCAAGAGTTTTGGTTTTTCCGGCTTTTCCTCTCTTTCTCTTCGAACATAAGGAGTTTCGGATTTTGGTTTTGTCCCATTAGAACTAGTCGTTTGTGAGGGTTGAGGTTTTGGCGCTTTGGCTTTTTGTCTTTCTTGAAGTTCTGATGCGTTCTGTTTTTCAATTTCCAAGAGTAAGGATCTAGCTGCAACAAAAATTGTATTTTTTACATCTTTCATCTCTGGATCATCCGGAGATTCTGCAAACGGCCAATCAAACTCACCTTTTTTTGTGTCAAAACTCACGACAAGATTTAAAATACCTCCTTGAAGATTTTGGTAGTGAAGGCCAATCCTGAATTTACCATGTACTCCTTGAGGAAACAGCAATCCAACTGCAGTTGGAGGAACAAGATTTCCCCAATCGATTATTGCTTGAGGGTTAAATTCATAATAGTCTTTTTTAGGAGATTTTTCTT
>JBBTZX010000023.1:0-2053 GCA_038061125.1 Patescibacteria group bacterium
TAGTCATTACACGCCTATGAGGAATTCTTTTGGCCAGTTGCTCTGCGATGTTTTTCGCTATTAGGAAAGCGTCCAAATTCGGTTCCTTAACCGGCTCAATTCTTATGTCTATTTTTGGCGCGGTCTTAGAATCCTTACTTATTTTAAGAGTCTTATGCACAAATTCTTTTATTTCTTCAAGACCGCTTCCTCCTCTGCCGATAACCATACCCGGTCTGGCCACGTAAATAATTAATTTCATGCTATTAATCGATCTTTCAATTTGAACTTCTGATACACCGGCATTTTTTAGCCTTTCCAGAATAGCTTTTCTCAAATTGATATCTTCAAGAAGGGTTTCTTTATATCCTTTATCTGCGAACCACCGGCTGCTCCAGGTATACAAAGATCCCAATCTTAAAATTTTTGGATTAATTTTTTGTCCCATTTTTTTCCTCCAATACTATTTTTATATGACTTGTTCTTTTTTTATAAGGATGCTGTCTTCCGCGTGTTGAAGGCTTAGCTCTTTTGAGAAATGAACCTCCGGATACCTCTATGCTTTTTATAAAAAGGTTTTCCTGGCTCTGCATTTTCAAGTTTTTAGCATTTGCCAAAGCGCTTTTAAGAGTTTTATAAATAACTCTTGTTCCGCGCTTATTAACCGTAGAAAGCGTGTTTAGCGCCTGATCCAAAGACATCTTGCGTATTGCATCAACAATTAATCTAATTTTTCTGGGCGCTATTCCCACTGATTGACTTTTTGCTACAATTTCCATATGCTAATTTCTAAGTTTTAGATATTTCTCTTGCGACTACTCTTCCATGACTTCTAAATGTTCTGGTTGGAGCAAGCTCCCCAAGTCTATGCCCAACCATAGATTCTGTTACGAAAATATTAATAAATAATCGTCCATTGTGAACTGCAAACGTATGTCCGACAAATTCCGGCGGGATTTGACTGGCTCTTGCCCAGGTTTTAATAGCTCCTCTATCGCCGGATTGTTTTTGCTTAATAACCTTCTTCAGTAATTTTGGATCCACGTATGGACCTTTTTTTGACGATCTTGACATTTTATTTCTTCCTCCTTTGTATTATATGTTTATCTGAATATTTTTTCTTTTTTCTTGTTTTACCAACTGCAGGTCTGCCGGCATATGTTTTCGGCGTAGGCATACCTATACCGCTTCTGCCTCCTCCGCCCCCGTGCGGATGAGACCTTGGATTTTGAGCTACACCTCTAACGGTCGGCCTTATGCCCATATGAATACTTGTACCTGCTTTGCCCAAATTTCTGTCCTTAAAAGTAATATTCCCCAAAGTTCCTATTGTTGCAAAACATTTCCCAAGAACGCTTCTTATCTCTCCTGATGGAAGTTTTAGGTGAATATACCTTCCCTCTTTTACTTGCACTACTGCTCCTGTTCCTGCTCCTCGTGCCATTTGTCCGCCTTTACCCGGTATCAATTCCACATTATGAACAATTGTTCCAACGGGTATTGACTCCAAAGAGAGCGCATTACCAACCTTAATATCAACACCCTTACCCGATTTGACAACATCGTCTACATTTAATCCTTCCGGTCTTAAGATATAGCGTTTCTCTCCATTAGCGTATTGGATCAAAGCGATATCACAGCTTCTATTTGGATCGTACTCTATCAAAGCTACTTTTCCCGCAATCCCTACATTATCCCGTTTAAAATCTATAATACGCAAGAATCTTTTCTGCTCTCCTCCCTGATGACGAACAGACACGGTTCCTGTTACATCTCTGCCTGAATGTTTCTTTTTGATAAATTTTAATTTACTCATATATTATTTAACCTGCCACTTCGAAAATGTCGATTTTCTGACCTTTTTTTAAGGTAACTATTGCTTTCTTAAAACTGCTTTGGGATTTTTCTATTCTTCTTACGCCAACTCTACTTTGTCTCCCTTTAAGAATACTGGTTTTTACTTTCAAAACATTTACTTTAAATTGGCTCTCAATTGCTCTTTTAATTTCGCCCTTTGTTGCGGTCTTTTCAACTTTGAATGTAAATTTACTATCCGCAATTCCTTTGGTTGATT
>JBBTZX010000024.1:0-1543 GCA_038061125.1 Patescibacteria group bacterium
TGCGATTTTTTTGCTTTGTCGGGCCATAAAATGCTCGGGCCATCCGGTATCGGCGCGCTTTGGGGCAGAAGCGAGTTGTTGGAAGCCATGCCCCCGTTTATGTCGGGAGGCGAGATGATTCGCGAAGTAACACCCAAAAGCGCGACCTGGAACGATCTTCCTTGGAAGTTTGAGGCGGGCACACCGAATATTGAAGGCGCGATTTTATGGGGCGAGGCGATTGATTATTTAAAAAAAATAGGCATGAAAAACGTTGAAAATCACGAAAAGGAGATTTTGAGGTATGCCCTTGCTGGGATAAAAAAACTAAAATTTATTGATTTGCTGGGCATGGAAAAGACAGAAAATCGCACAGGAATAATTTCTTTTAACATTAAGGGCGTCCATCCGCACGATGCGTCAACCATGCTTGATAAATACGGCATTTGTGTTCGCGCGGGCACCCATTGCGCCCAGCCGTTTATGCGCCACTTGGGCGTTTCGGCGACATTACGGGCAAGTTTTTACATTTACAACACCAAAGAAGAGATTGATTATTTTATTGAGGCACTCAAAGATATTTATAAAAAATTTAAAAGTCCCTAGTATTTTTCCTGTGGTAAATCAAATGGCGGATAAAATATAAGAAGTGTCACATGACGCAGGGATAGAAATATGCAACAAGATTTGTACGAACAATGGAAAAAGGACGAAAAAGCGCCTTTCGAGGGATGGGATTTCTCGTATTTGAAAGACAGATGGTTGGAAGAACAACCACCGTGGTATTACAAGGAAACAGCTAAGGAATTGGTGAAAAGCGTTACGGCTGTACTTGATATGGGAACAGGAGGAGGGGAAGTGTTGGCATCTTTGGTGCCCTTGCCGAAGCACACAATTGCCACTGAGGGTTATAAACTGAATGTAAAAATGGCGCAGAAACGATTAGAACCACTTGGTGTTGATGTGGTAGCAGTAGACGAATCAGGCAAATTACCATTTGCGGATAAGGAATTTGATCTAGTGCTCAATCGTCATGGTGCTTTTGACGGCAAGGAAGTGTATAGAGTCTTAAAGTCAAACGGTATATTTTTAACCCAGCAAGTTAGCGGCAATAACCTCGATGACTTAATTCAAGAATTCGGGAGTGAATCGAAATTCAAAAGTTGGTCTGTGAATACTGCAAAACAGGAACTTCAAGACGCAGGTTTTAAGCTGACACGAGCGGAAGAATGGTCAGGAAAATTAGTATTTAAAGACATAGGAGCTATCGTATATTTCTTGAAGGCAATACCATGGGTTGTTGATGGATTTAGCGTAGACGGATACTTATCTACACTGGAACGATTGCAAGATAAAATAAACAAAGACAGCGAATTAGTTTTTACGCAGACAAGATTTATAATTCAAGCTCAAAAGCCCCTGTGATAAAATGGTTACCGGGAGAAGTAAATGATTGGAAATGACATCTCGCAATCCTTCCGTAGCTTCAGCGAAGGAGGATAAGAAGTGTCTTGGGACACGGCAAAAATGTTTTTGTAAGTTTCCTACCTATTTTCTAATTCGT
>JBBTZX010000025.1:0-1096 GCA_038061125.1 Patescibacteria group bacterium
AGAGGATTGACTATCGGAGGAGAAAAAACGGAAAAACCCTCTAAACCGCTAGCTTCTTCATAACTTGCGGGATTTCGTCGGCTAGATCCGAAGCATTGAAAAAATATCCAACTTTCTTAAACAGACTTTCTCCTGCTTTTTTATTGATGTAACTTCCAGCGCAGGCTGCCAAAAATGCATCGTTTTTACAATAAAGTGCAGCCACAAGTCCTGCGAGAACATCTCCTGTCCCGCCTTTGGTCATTCCCGCATTTCCGCCAGTAACCCCAACACATTTATTTTTTGAGCAAATTATATCGGTCAGACCTTTTACCAAAATTACGATATTATATTTCTTCGCCATTGAGGATATATTCTTTTCTGTTGGTTCAAGACCAAAAAGCTTTCTAAATTCTCCCTGATGTGGAGTGATAATAGAATTTTTAGGCATAAATGAAGGATTAATTGTCTGAAGACTGCCTCCATCAATCACCCATTTTTTGTCTTGATATTTTTTTATCAATTTTTCCGTTAACTCTTTAGTGTCGTCATCCCCAGCTTCTTGTCCTTCTTTCCTCGGAAGACCAGGACCAATAAGCACGCAATCTGCTTCCTCAATGTAATCTGCAATTTTACCGCGGGGAACCACAATTCCATCCCTAAATTCATTTTTCGCCTTAAGAACAATTTCATTATTTTGGGGAATTGAAGAATAAAAAACCATATCAACTATTCTGGATGCAACTTTTAATGCCCATAAAGAAGCAGAATGAAACAATTCTGATCCGCCGATAAGCAAAAGTTTTCCATTCTGCCCTTTATGGGAAGTTTTCGACGGGACATATAATTTTTTAAGTTCAGAGGCTAAAAAGTCTTGCATTTAAACTAATTCTATCACATTTGCGCTTTTTAACAATGTTTTGTCAACAAATTCTTTATGCGTAGTTGTAATAATAGTTTGTCTTTGCCCACCGAAGCCTTGGCGAAGGAGGGTGTTTTCCAAAACCAGATCGATATGTTCCTTATCAAGCTCGGAAAAAATGTCATCTAAAATGATTGCAGGTCTGTAACCTAAGTTTTCTTCCATAAAAAGAAGCTGCAGAAGCTTTAACTGTAA
>JBBTZX010000026.1:0-20405 GCA_038061125.1 Patescibacteria group bacterium
GGGATACGGACATCCCATATTGGAATTTCTTTATCCTTTACCTTCATATTTAGCTTCATTTTTTCACTTTTTTGGGATTACATTGGTTGATAGCGTAAAATTGGTTTTTGGCACATCATTTATTCTAAGTGGTCTAGTAATGTATCTTTTTATTAAAAAATTGCTAAATGATAATAAAGCAGCATTTTTTGCAAGTGTACTTTACATGATTGCTCCCTATAGATTTGTTGATTTATATGTCCGTGGGGCTATTGGTGAGCATGTTGCTTTTATTTTTCCGCCCCTTATATTTTATTTCCTGATTAAGCTCTCAAAAAACAATTCCTATCGATATGTGTTGGGAGGATCGTTTTCATTGGCAGGTTTTATTTTATCTCATAATGCAACCACACTCATGTTCCTGCCCTTGATATTAATATACATTTTTTACCTAATCTTTCAGTGTTCCAATAAAAAACACTTTATATTTAGCTCTTTTATTTTAATACTTCTTGGTTTCGGCTTATCTGCTTTTTTCTGGATACCGGCATTTACGGAAGGAAAGTACACTCTTAGAGACATTGTCACTGGAGGAGGGGAATATGCGGGAAGTTTTGTAATATGGAAGGATTTTTTTATTTCGGCATGGAGTTATGGAGGAACTCTTCAGCTTAGTAAGCAAATAGGTATTGTTCATTGGGCGGTAATATTGGGCAGTATCATCGCAACTTACTCTTTGTATAAAAAAAGAAATAAATTATGGATTGTAGGCTTAGGAAGTTTGCTTATTTTTTTACTTACGCTATTTTTAATGACGTCTTCTTCTAATTCGGTCTGGCAGACATTTACAATCCTGCAAAAGTTTCAATTTCCGTGGAGGTTTCTTTCTGTTGCTGTTTTTTTAAGCGCATTAATGGGAGGAATTTCGTTATCTTTAATTTCAAATAAATATAAAAAGGTAGCATTACTAATATTTGTTGTGGGCTTATTCGTAGCAAATAGAAGCTATTGGCATGCAAATGGATTTTTACAAAAAGAAGAAAATTTTTACACAGGAATTTATAACTCAACAACAGATACGGGGGAAAGTTCGCCTATTTGGTCTGTTAGGTTTATGGAAAAAAGACCAAAAGCACATCTTGAGGTAATTGACGGAAACGCAAACATAAAAGAACTTGATAGGGAATCAACTTATCATAAATATCAAGTACAAGTTAATAAAAGTACACTGTTTGGAGAAAATACTCTGTATTTTCCAGGCTGGGAAATAAAAGCAAATGGAATTTTACAAAATATAGAGTTTCAAAATAAGGATTACAGAGGCATAATGACATTTAATTTAAATGAAGGAAGCTATGTAGTTGAATCCATATATAAGGAGACTAAGTTAAGGTTAATATCGGACATTATCTCTTTTACTGCGCTTTCTGTTGCTATCCTTCTTTTGCTTTTTAAATTTGTAAAACTAAAGCTTTCCTAGTATCATCATCTTATGAGTAAAACTCTTTCTGTTGTTCTTGCTACTTTTAACGAGGAAGAAAACCTTGGAGCTGCTTTAGAAAGTGTAAAAGATATAGCAGACGAAATTATTGTAGTTGATGGAATCTCTACTGATAAAACTGTAGAAATTGCGAAAAAATTTGGCGCTAAAGTAGAAATAACTACTAATAAGCCTAATTTTCATATCAATAAGCAAATGGCAATAGATATGGCTACAAAAGATTGGATTTTACAGCTTGACGCAGATGAAAGAGTTAGCACAGAACTTGCAAAAGAAATAAAGGAAAAAATTAGAAATCCCGTAAATGGTTATTGGATTCCTAGAAAAAATTGGTTTTTGGGAAGATTTTTGATGAAAGGCGGAGTATATCCGGACTACACTTTAAGGCTATATAGAAAAGGAAAAGGAAGACTTCCTCAAAAAGATGTTCATGAGCAGGCGATTGTTGAAGGACAGGTTGAATATTTAACTAATCCGCTTATCCATATGGCTGATCCGACTTTCTCTCGTTATTTGTCGCGGTTCAGAAGATATACGGATTTTATTGCAAAACAATATGGAGACAAGAGGTTAGGGAAAGATTACTTGACTATGATAAAATATATTTTGGTACTTCCAGCATGGTGGTTTTTGACAGCTTACATACGGCATAAAGGATTTATGGATAGTTGGCAAGGGCTAGTATTTGTCTTTTTCTCGGCTTTAAGATTCCCGATTTCATATCTGAAATACATAAGAAGATAAAATTTTACTATGAAAATTCTAGTAACGGGGGGTGCAGGTTATATAGGCAGTTTTATGATAACTCTGCTTTTGGAAAAAGGTTATGAGGTCGTAGTCGCTGACAATCTTTCCAGAGGATACAAATATGCAGTTAACAGCAAGGCAGAATTTATTATGGGCGATTTGAATAAAAAAGATTTTGTTTCCAGCCTATTTTTAAAAAATGAATTTGGAGGAATTATACATTTTGCAGGTTATATATCAATGGCAGAGTCTATGGAGAATCCCTATATCTATTTCCAGAATAATTTCTTAGCAGCATTAAACATAATAGATGAGGCATCAAAAAGTAAAAATATTGTTCCTATTATTTTTTCATCAACAGCAGGAGTTTACGGAAATCCACTACAAATTCCAATCTCGGAAAATCATCCAAAAAATCCCACGAATCCATACGGAGAGAGCAAGTTAATGATTGAAAAAACTCTCTCTTGGTATAGGGAAATTTACGGATTAAGTTTCGTAAGTCTTCGCTATTTTAATGCTGCGGGTGCCTCTTTAGACGGCAAAATGGGGGAGAATCATAATCCCGAAACTCATATAATTCCAAATGCAATAAAATCCGCAATAAGTAATTCAGAATTTATTTTATACGGAGATGATTATAAAACTAAGGATGGTACGTGTATTAGAGACTACATTCATGTATTGGATTTAGTAGAGGCGCACGTATTGGCTCTTGAAAAACTACGAAGAGATGAAGGAGGATTTTTCTATAATGCGGGTATAGGAAAAGGATACTCTAATAGAGAAGTTATAGATACGATAAAAAAAGTAAGCGGTATTGATTTTAAAGTAAAAATTGCCCAAAGAAGACCCGGAGATGCGGAAAGATTGGTGGCTGATTCTACGGCAATTAATACCGAATTAGGATTTAAGCCAAAATATTCAAATATTGAAACAATTGTTAAGACCGCATTCGAATGGCACAAGAGAAATTTAAAATTAAAAATTTAAAATTTAAAATTAACGATAAGATATTGTCTTGCGTTTTAGCATCAATATTATTTTTTGTATTTACAGGAACTTCTGTTTACGCTGAATCTAGCTACGTTTTGCCTTATCCTTCCTCAATGCCAGGGGGTATTCTGTATAAACCTCACCTTGTATGGGAGAAGATAATGAAATATTGGTACTTTGGTAATTTCGGACAGTTTGAATACAATCTAAAGCAATCAGACAGATATTTAGTAGAAGCGAAAACACTTTTTGAGTACAAACAGTTCTTGTTGGGTTACAGTGCATTAATTAAATCAGATAGTTATTTCTCGCAGTCTCCTTTATATCTGGAATTAGCGAAAAAAGAAAATAAAAATATTGAGGACAAGAAGAATATTCTTAGAGGTGCGGCATTAAAGCATATGGAAATTCTTTATCGCTTAAAGAACGAAGTTCCAAAAACGTTTGAATGGACGCCTGAAAAATCTTCTTCAACAGCATTAAGTCTAGAAGATACAATTTCAGAATCAATTGAAATCAGAAAAAATAAATTATGAAACCTGTTTTTATCTTCCTTTACGTACTTTTTCTACTTTGCTTTTCAATTTTCTCATATTTATTTATAGATCCAAATCTTTTATATCTTCATAGGTTTTATTCTGGTTTTGCTTTTAATAACCGTCAGTTAACAAGCGTTTTGTATATATTACTCATTTTAATATTTTTTCTATTCTATTTTTTGATTGTAAGATTAGGCAAAAAAGGATTATTTAGCCTTAAGGATTTTAGATTATATGTAATTCTTACAATAATATTATTATTTTTTTCTTATCCCGCAATGCTTTCGTATGACATTTTTAACTATGCTGCAACTTCTAAAGTTTTATTCTTTTATCATGAAAATCCTTACTTAATTATGCCCGTTGAATTTACAAAAGATCCATTACTTCTTTTTATGCATGCTGCTAATAAAACTGCATTATATGGTCCGGTTTGGATATTGCTGACAGGAATTCCCTACCTATTGGGTTTTGGAAATTTCCTACTAATGCTTTTAAATTTTAAACTTTTTGTGATTCTTTTTTATCTAGGTACAATATCTATGGTTTGGAAAATTTCAAAGAATTTCTCCACTCTTTTACTATTTTCCTTGAACCCATTGATAATTATAGAGACCTTATTGAGCGGACATAACGATATAGTTATGATGTTTTTTGCCCTTACGTCATTTTATTTATTAATGAAAAAGAAAATATTTTGGGCAGTTATTTTTATAATGTTAGCTATACTTATAAAATATGCAACTTTATTTTTACTTCCTATTTTTATATACGTTGTTATAAAGAGAGTCAGGAAAATGGAAATAAATTGGGACAGTATATTTTCTTATTCGGCGATATTGATGATAATGGCATTTTTACTTTCACCAATTAGGGAAGAGATTTATCCCTGGTACGCCATATGGTTTCTGCCATTCGCGTTTCTTGTTCCAAAAAATAAAATTTTATTATATCTCTCTATCTCGTTTTCTTTTGGTTTATTATTACGTTACATTCCATTTATGCTTTTAGGTACTTATTTCGGGCCTACGCCTTTAATTAAAACTCTGGTAACCTTTGTTCCTCCCATTGTAGCTCTTGCGTATCTTTTTATAAAAGAAAAGTTATGGCAAAAAAATATCTTCCAATACTTTTAGTTATTATATTTTCCATTATCGCTGGGTTTTCCCTTATCCATAGAGGATTACCTCCTACGCATGATGGAGAATATCATATTGTAAGATTTTATGAGTTTGATAAAGCTTTAAGGGACGGAAATTGGTATCCTCGTTGGGCGTCGGATTTAAATAATGGATATGGGGTGCCGCTTTTCAATTATGTTTATCCCTTGCCAAACTATGTTGCTTCTTTTTTTCACATTTTTGGCATAAGTTTCATAGACTCCTTTAAACTTGAGATGTTTTTAGCCTTAATAATAGGCGGAATATTTTTTTATCTTTGGAGCAAGGAATTTTGGGGTACATTGGGAGGCATAGTATCTTCAATATTTTATTCGTTTTCGCCTTACCATTTCGTAGATGTATACATTAGGGGTTCTGTTGGTGAGATATGGGCGCTTGCTTTTTTCCCAGCCTTTCTATGGTCGATTACAAAATTATTTAGAGAAAAACAAAATAAATATATTGTAATTTCAGGTATATTTCTGGCTTTGATTATATTTTCTCATAATATCTTAGCTTTAATGTTTTTTGCTTTTTCTATTTCCTATATTATTTTCTTAATATGGATAAACAAAGATCATAGATACTTAAGGCTCAATGCTCTATATGCAATACTAATGGGTCTTGGATTATCGGCAATATTTTGGATACCCGCTTTGTTTGAAAAGCAATATGTAGTTGGGTTAGAAGTTTTTAATTTGAGTACTAATTTTCCGGATCTGTATCAATTAATTTTTCCTTCGTGGGGATCAGGCTTTTTTGGTACAGATATGGCTACGGAAATGTCGGTTCAGATAGGGGTAGCTAATATTCTTGCAATAGCTATAAGTGCGTATGTTGGATATATGTGCTTTAGGAAGCGAAAAGCCGAAACTAAAGTAATTTTTTTCTTCTTAATATCTTTTATGATCCTTTTATTTTTAATGCAAGAAATTTCTTACCCGATTTGGGTAAACATTCCACTTATAAATTATTTCCAATTTCCATGGAGACTTTTAAGTCTAGTTATATTAATTGCTTCATTTCTAGCAGGGAGTATTGTTTTTTATTGGAAGTCATGGGTTTTAGTAATCATAATGATTGTTTTTACTTTTATTTTGGGAATTGCATATGCAAAACCAGCTTACTATCATTACAGAGAAGATTCTTATTATACATCACGATCGAATTTCATAGATGGGACTAACAGTCCTGGAAATGCATTCAATACAATCTTTTTTAATGAGAATTTAAAAAAGCAAAAAGATAAGGCATTTTTCCTGAAAGGAGATGGTATTATCGTACAAAAAAGAATTACCAGTAATTATTATGATTTAAATATTGAGACTAAGAAAGATTCAGAAATTAGAGTAAATACGGCATATTTTCCAGGATGGTCAGTATTTGTTGATGGCAAAAAAGTTAAGGTAAATGTAACTTCCGATGGACTTTTTTCCTTCAAGATTAATTCGGGAGATCATGATGTAAAGATAGAATTTGGAACTACAAGCCCAAGAACGATTGGCACGATTTTATCCCTTATTTCCATATTGCTGAGTTTGTTTTTCTTAACCAACCCCCTTTTTGCTAGAAACAAATAAATTAAAATATGTAGCTTCTTGATTTGGCATAAAACCTGCATCTTGTTGGAGACCTATTTAGAAGTATACTTAAAAATACTTTTTACAATATATTTTGGTCGTTGCTTAACTTCTTCAAAGATTTTACCTATATATTGTCCCAAAACACTAATTCCCAGGAGTTGAATAGCGCCGATAAATAAAACAATAACTAAGATTGTAGTTGTTCCTTGAGGAACATTGGGAAGGAAAATCCGCAGGATTATTTGAATTACAATCGCAAGCAAAGCTATAAGAAATACTACGAACGAAAGCAATGCCATAAGTTGTAACGGTATATAGGAAAACGAAAAAATTCCTTTTGATGCCCAATTGAGATTTTTAAGGAAATTGTTGGTAGTTTTTCCAAACATTCTTTCAGGACGCATATAGGGAACGCCTATTTGTTTAAATCCTACCCATGCGCGTATTCCTCTTAGAAATCTATCTCTTTCAGGAAACGTTTTCATTATCTTTACTACCTTTTTATCAATCAAGGAGAAATCTCCAGCGTCGAGAGGAATACGAATGTAAGATATCATGTGAAATATTCTATAGAACAATTTATACAGAATTGCCATGTAGAGAGGTGCGTCTCTTTTTGTTCTTACGCCATAGACAGCGTCATATCCTTCTTGCCATTTCTTATAGAATTTTTCTATAATTTCCGGAGGATCTTGTAGGTCTCCGTCGAGAAGCACAACTGCATCCCCGGTTGCAATCTCCATACCGCTTGTAAATGCCATTTGAGAACTGAAATTTCTTGAATGGTTTATTCCAATTACGTGCTTGTCTTTTTTAGCTAACTGTTCTAGCACTTTTTCTGTATTATCCGGGCTGCCGTCGTTTACGAAAATTATTTCGTAATCAATTCCAATTTTTTTAAATGTATCCGACAGCCTTTTATGCATTATCGGTATTGCTAGTTCATCTTTATAGCAGGCGATAATTGCAGATATCTTCTTTTTCGCAGTCATAATTTTATTTTCTTAAATTAATATACCATGGGTATTTGCTTTTTATCATTTCCCTAGCCATCTTGGGAATTTCTTGTAAAGTTTCTGGCCATTTTGATATTATATTTCCAAAAATTTTCATTACCTTCCTGTCTTCTTCTGCCCAATGGGAAAACCCGTCATTAACATAATCTTTGTTTCTGCCGCTTCCTATTAATTTAACAGGTATCTTCTCGTGATTTATGTAATTTCTTATTGTTTCAAACGGTCTATATAAAAGAAATGTTGTTATTGAATATACAATAGGTATTTTACCAGAAATAGCAAGCCCTACGGCAATTCCTATTAGGGATTGTTCCGCAGCGCCTGCGTTTATGAATCTTTCAGGATAGTCTTTTTTTACTTTATCCCACATTTTGTATCCAAGATCATTTACGAGTACGAAGATCTTATTATTTTTTGCCATTTGCTTATGTACTTCGTGTGCAAAAATGGCTCGCATCATTAAGGAATTTGGTTTTTTCATTTTAATATTTCCAGAGCTTTATTATAATCTTTCTTGCTCATTTTATAATAGTGAGCGTCTTGTCCTCTAAGGAAATTAAATTGTTCGACTTTGGTTTTTGCAAATATTACAAGAGGCTTATTCCTGGATTTCTTTCTTAAGATTCTAAGAAGAGCCTTTTTATTGTGTCCGTCTACGTCTGTTACGGTGCAGCCAAAAGCTCTAAGTCTTTTAAGCAAGGTGTTCGTAGAAATTGATCCGTAAGCTCCCCATCCGTTTGCATTTACAACTATTTTTAGATTTCTTATTTTATAATCAGTTGCAATTCTTAAAGATTCCCATATGCTGCCTTCTGTACATTCCCCATCCGAAATTATGCAGTAAGCGTTTCTTTGCTTGTTTGATAAAGCTAACCCTAATGCTATAGGCAAGCCTTGCCCAAGGCTGCCCGTAGAAACATCTATGCCAATTTTGGGATTTCTATCAGGGTGGATATATAATTTTTCTAAAGCTTTAAGGTTCTTAATCAGTCCATTTTTTTCAAGTACTGCGTATAGAGCTATTCCTGCATGACCATTAGATAAGACAAATTTGTCTTCTTTATGTTTTATTTTATAGATCATATCGATAATATCTACAGAGGATAGACAAGAGCCTAAATGAGATAAGTTTTTACCGTAGCTTATTTCAATTATTCTACGTCTTATGCTTTTTTGATCCCGGTCTAATAATTTTATATTAAATTTTTTCATTTTTAGACAAAAAATAAGTTTTTCTTAACCCTTCCTCTAGGGAGAATTGAGGTTTCCATTTAAGTAATTTGTTTGTCTTCGATATATTGGCTGCCCAATAAGGAGTATCCCACAACCTTTTGGGAAAAGCACCCTTCTTAACCGAAACCGTTTTCCCAACTGCTTTAAAAAGCATTTTAACCACATCATCATTAGAGTATTGTTTTCCTGTTCCGATATTTAGTATTTGTCCAGCGAGACTCTTTCCATTTCTTATAGTTTTTATGTATGCATCAACCACGTCGTCTATATAGATAAAATCTCTGCGTTGATTTCCTGGAGTAAGATTTATTGGTTTGTTTTCGATTACAGCTTTGATAATAGTGGGAATGAATCTGTCTTTTTCTTCATGTTGTCCATAAACGGAAAATGGTCTAAGAGTTACGATTGGTTTTTTGTATTCTTTTGCAAACACTTGACAGAAAAGCGTAGCGGATGCTTTTGTAGCAGCATAGAAGCTTGCAGGTTCAAGTAAATCTTCTTCGTTCATTGGTTTATTTTTAAATCCGTATTCGGAAGAGGAGCCTGTGTTTATAAATACTGCATAATTAATATCCTTACTTGCCATAAGAAGATTAAGGGTGCCTTCAATATTAAGATTAATCATTTGTTTTATTGCTTGTTGATTTCTGTAATTACTGTATGTTGCCAGATGAATTATGGTATTCGGTTTGATTTTATTTACTGCTCTAGAAAGCTTTAGGTTTTCAAGGAGATTTATTTCATGCATCCTAATTTTAGAAACTATATCTTTTAATCTCCAAAGGTTGGTATCTTTTTTTACGATAAGATTAATATTATAGCCCATCTTCAGAAGTCGCCTAGTCAAAGTTGATCCTATAAAACCAGCTCCTCCGGTAACAAGAACAGTTTTATTTGCTATAATACTTTTCATGGTTGATATTATATGTGCTTTGTGCGGTAAAAATCAACGTACAGAAGTTTTATACGAATCTACGTTTAACAAAAGAGATATAACTAGCGTTATCTACTCGGCGCGCAGACTTCCAGACAGAATTCACTACAGAATACTTAAATGCCGGAAATGCGGATTAATTTTCTCATCCCCCATCTTTGAGTCTTCAAGGATAATGGAATTTTACAGAGAGAGTGTTTGCAGTTATGATGAGCAAGTTCCTTATCTTATTAAGGCATATATAAAAGAATTTCAACGGATAGAACCGTTTCTGCCACAAAATCCAAAAATTTTGGAAATAGGATGCGGCAACGGATTTTTTCTTGAGGCGTTGAAAAAAAAAGGGATAAAAGATTTATTCGGAGTAGAAGCAAGTTTGAAAATGGTTTCCGAAGCGACTCCGTATTTTAAAAATAGGATTATTAAGGATGTTTTTAAGCAAAAACAATTTCCGGATAATAATTTTGATGCTGTTCTATGTTTCCATACACTAGATCACATAGTAGATCCAAATAGATTCATTAAATCAGTTCAGAAAATTCTTAAACCCGGAGGATTTATTCTTTTTGTTGTTCATAATACAGATAGTATATTCGCAAAACTATTTGGAGAAAAATGGCCAATTTTTGACATCGAGCACATCTACCTTTTTAACAAAAATACGCTATACTCTTTGTTCTCGAAGCATAAATTTAAAAGTATCCAAACGTTTAATGCTAAAAACTCTTACCCCCTTTCTTATTATGTAAGAATGAGTCCAACATCTTTTAAAACGAAGAATGCAATAGTGAGCGTTTTAAACAAATTGAAGCTAAAAAACATAGAGCTTCGTTTGCCCGGAGGAAACATTGGAATTATTGCGCAAAAAAAGTAAATTTTGCTTTAAAAATGCTGCTTTGCTAGAATAAAGATATGAACATAGGTATTGACGTATCTCCGCTTGTTGGAGCTCGTAATCTTGCGCATAGAGTTCGAGGTACGGGATTTTATATAGAAAATCTTAAAAAATCCTTGTTGCAATATTATCCACGCAATAAGTACACTTTTTTTACTCGAGGTCAAAATTTACCCAAAAATACGGATTTGATCCATTATCCTTATTTTGAACCATTCTTTCTAACGGTGCCAATTTATAAAAAATATAAGACAATAGTAACCGTTCACGACTTAACGCCTTTAGTTTTTCCAAGATTTTTTCCAAGAGGCATAAAAGGAGAACTGAAGTGGCAGTTGCAAAAAATCGCTTTACGCAGAGCGGATGCTATCATTACGGATTCACTTTCTTCAAGAAGGGATATTGTACGTCATACAGGCATCTCTGAAGATAAGATTAGCGTTGTCTATTTGGCTGCGGGAGAAGAATTCAAGAAATTGAAAATTGGGAACTGGGAATCGGAAATTAAAAAAAAGTATAGTCTTCCAGATAAATTTATCTTGTATGTCGGAGATGCGACTTGGAACAAGAATTTGCCGCGTCTTATTGAAGCAGCTAAGAGTATGAAAATTCCTTTAGTTATGGTAGGTAAAGCGCTTATCGATAAAGGTTTTGACAGGGATAATCCATGGAATCAAGATCTTGTTAGGGTGGAGAAGCTAATAGAGAAAGATAGAAATATTCTACGTTTAGGATTCATATCGACTGGCGATTTGGTTATGATTTATAATTTAGCCACTGTTTTTGCTATGCCTTCCCTATACGAGGGATTCGGACTTCCGATTCTTGAAGCAATGAGCTGCGGTTGTCCTGTAGTTACTACGAAAGAAGGATCGATACCTGAAATTGCAGGAAATGCGGCTTTTTATGTTGATGCTTACGATATTAACTCTATTTCCAATGGCATAAAAAAAATGCTTACTGACGATACTCTTGGATATGGGTTATCTAAAAAAGGGATCCTTCAAGCAAAAAAGTTCTCCTGGAAGAAAACTGCAAAAGAAACCTTTAGTATGTACGAAAAGATAGTAATAGGTAAGACAATTTGATATCATATTCGTAATGGAATTTATTAACATTTTAAATAAAAACAAATTCACCCTCATTAAAGATGTCATCATGCATCCTTTAAAAATAAATAAGGATGAATCAGGAGTATTGGTTGAGACACTTAGAACAGACTGGCATGATATTTACGGTAAGGATAGGAGATTTGCAATGCAGTATTATTCCGTTACCCCAGGCGGAATCGCAAGAGATGAGAAAATATGGCATTATCATCCTTCCGTTCAGGAGGATAGATTTTTGGTAGTTCAAGGCACAATAATCGTGGCAGTGGCAGATCAAAGAGCTAATTCCGTAACAAAAGGTCTATTGAACCTTTTCCATATGGAATCAGATGGAAATCCCTATATATTGTTAATTCCCAAAGAGACGTTGCATGGCTTTTTGGTTATTTCAAAGGAATCCGCAATGCTTCTAAATTTTCCGACAACGCTTTATAACCCAAAAGAGGAAGGCAGAATTTCCTACGAAAAAGCTCAAGTAAAGCTTCCTGATGGATCCTTGTTCTCATGGGATAGCGTGCGAAAAAATCTATGAGAAAAAAAATCCGTCAGGTTATCGCGCATCCCCTTATTTCAGGAAGCATAATAGTTTTTCTTGGTTCACTATTGGCAAATATATTTAATTTTCTTTTTAACGTTTTCATGAGCAGGAATCTTACGTTCTCCGATTATGGAGTATTGGCCAGCCTTATATCAATAATTACTCTTTTTGGTTTTTCGGCGGCAGGAATTGCTCCAACCATTGTTCGATTTGCAGGATCGTATTTCGTTAAAGGAGAGGTAGTCTTAGTGAGAGGGTTGTTCTTAAGAATGAACAAAACACTTTTTCTAGTTGGAGCAGTAATTTTCGTCATTTTTGTCTTATATAGCCATAATATAGGAGAGTTTTTTAGGATTAGCGATGAGTTTTTAATTATTCTTGTGGGTCTAAATGTTTTCGCGGGTTTTATTTTTGTCATAAATCAAGCATTGCTCCAGGCAAAGCTAGATTTTATTTTTCTTTCAATAGTAATTTTTATAGGAGCTTTTTTAAAGTTTGTTGTTGGCGTTTCGCTTGTTTTTGCCGGATTTGCAGTAGGTGGAGCAATGTTGGCATTCTTTGTTGCAGGCTTGATTCCTTATTGTTTAACATTCCTGCGTTTGCCTTTCTTGCTTCATCGAAGCGAAAAAAAAACTACTATTAATTTCATAACGATGTTCAAATATGCAGGTCCTGCAACATTGGCGTTTCTAGGACTTACTTCATTTATCTCAACGGATATCATATTGGTAAAACACTTTTTTGATCCTGTACAGGCAGGAGTATATGCGACTCTTTCTTTAATTGGAAGAGTTATTTTCTTTTTCTCGGCTCCCATTGGAACGGTTATGTTTCCTCTTATCGTGCAGAAGCATACAAAAAAAGAAAATTATCATTCAATATTTATCCTGTCTTTATTGCTGGTTTTTACTGCTTCGGCAGTTTTAACAATTTTCTATTTTTTATTCCCAGAGTTCATATTATATGTTTTTAGCAAAAAAGAAGAAGCAATTCTTGCTGCTCCGCTTGTTGGCTTTTTTGGAATGTACGTAACTACGTATTCAATGCTTTTCATATGCACTAATTTTTATTTATCTATTAAAAAAACAAAAGTGTTTATTCCTGTACTTTTTGGGGCTATCCTTCAGGGAATATTAATATGGTTTTTCCATGAAACTTTTTTTCATATAATCGCTATTTCGTTTGGCATTACAGGTGTACTTCTTATTTCGCTTTTGTTATATTACCTAAAGATTTATGGTGAAACAAAGTAAAAGACAACATTTGATATCCGTTATTATTCCTGCTTTTAAACAAGAAAAAACTATACAGGAGGATGTCTTACGCATAAAAGGCATTATGGGGCAATTAAGATACGATTATGAAATTATTATTGTAGTAGATGGTCAAGTTGATGAGACATTTAAAAATGCAAAAAAAGCGAGTTCTAATAAAGTTATAGTTGTGGGCTATGAGCATAATCACGGAAAGGGTTACGCTGTTAGGTATGGGATGGTGCATTCAAAAGGCGATATCGTTGGTTTTATTGACTCTGGAATGGATCTTAATCCAAATGGACTTTCTATTATGCTTGAACAGTTCGAATGGCATAACGCGGATATTATAGTGGGTAGCAAACGACACCCCGCTTCGAAAGTTAATTATCCTTTCGGCCGAAAACTAATAAGCTTCGTGTCTCAAATTTTCATAAGATTACTTTTTGGTTTTAATGTGCGAGATACGCAAGTTGGAATGAAATTCTTCAAAAGGGAGGTTATAGAAGATGTTTTTCCTAGACTTTTAGTTAAAAAATTCGCTTTCGATATAGAGATTTTAGCTGTTGCCTCTTATCTCGGCTATAAAAAGATATATGAGGCGCCAATTGAGCTTAATTTTAATTTCAATAATAGTTTAATTTCACAAAGTTTAATTTCTGCGTTATCTAAAACTCTTTGGGACTCTTTGGCTATATTTTATAGATTGAAAATTCTTAGATATTATGATAACAACAATAAGAGAAAATGGAGATACGATCCAGATTTAGATTTAAGGATAAACGTTGGATGAGAATTTTAATATTCAATTGGCGAGATATCAAGAATCCAACCTCGGGCGGGGCAGAAATTTTGACTCATGAAATGGCTAAAAGGCTGGTTAAGCTAGGACATGGGGTCACTCAATTTTCGTCCTCATTTGAAAATTGCCTACCAGAAGAATCAATAGATGGAGTTAGAATTATTAGGAGGGGATATCCTGACGCTAGATATTTTTTGAAATCGGTACACTTCTTAGCTTTTTGGCATTACCAAACCGAATTTAAAGGCAAATTCGATTTAGTAATTGACGAGATTCACGGTTTTCCATTCTTTACTCCTTGGTATGTCAAAGAAAAGAAAATAGTATTAATATGTGAAGTTGCTGACCAATTGTGGAATAAAATGTTTGGACAGTTTTTTGGTATCATGGGTAGAGTTATAGAATTGTTTTATCTGCATTTGGTTTACAAAAATATTCTCTATTTTACAATATCGCATTCTACGAAGAACGACTTAATAAATCACGGAGTGAACAAAAAAAACATTAAAGTTTTACCCATGGGGATTACTATTCCAGATAAGATTAAGTTATTTAATAAAGAAAAAATCCCAACTTTGTTATTTGTCGGCAGATTGTCAAAGTCAAAAGGCATAGAGGATGCTCTGTTTGCTATGGAAAAGCTTCATAAGCTAAATTCCAATAGCAAGCTTTGGATAGTTGGACGAGGCAACAAGGAGTATGTGGATTATCTTAAAGAGTTAAGTAGAAAACTTAAAATTAGCGATAATACTATTTTTTTTGATTTTGTTGACGAACGTAAAAAATTTGAATTAATGTCAAAAGCGCATATACTGATTTCGCTATCTATAAAAGAGGGGTTTGGACTTACTATACCTGAAGCAGGGTTTGTTGGGACTCCTTCTATTGTGTATAACTCTCCAGGTCTTTCCGAAGTTGTTTTGAACAACAAAACAGGTCTTATTTGTAGGACGAACTCGCTGGAAGAACTAACAAAGAATATAAATAAATTGATTAGAGATAAAGCTCTGTATAGAAAATTAGCTAAAAATGCTTTTCTAGAAAGTAAAAAATATAACTGGGAGAAAACTATAATCTATTTTGCAAAAGCAATTAATGCTTTATGAAATTGTTAAAGAATAAATTATTTATTGGTGTTATTCTTATTTCCTGTTATTTTTCTATTCTATTTTTTACATTATCTAATTATGGGATCAATTGGGATGAGCCATTGCATTTTTCAAGAGGTTTTGCTTATTTAAATTACTTCTTAACTGGTAAGAAAGATTTCTCTGGATTGTCTCAAGATAAACCTCACGTTGGAAACCCGAGCTATCCCGATATCGAAAAGGCGTTACGGGAATATAATGAAAAACAAAAAAAATTATCAAATCTGAGAGCAAGCGGATATCAGTATGAAGGGTGGACTCCTGAATATTTTCTGAAAAATGATAGCGGACATCCTCCCCTAAGCGACATTTTAGCAGCAACTACAAACTATGTTTTCTACAGAAAGTTGGGAGTAATGGATGATTTGAATTCGTATCATCTTTTTGAGATTTTAACAGGAACCCTAATGCTTTTTGTTGTTTACATTTTTGCGGCTAAATATTACGGAATTTTTGCAGGAATTATTGCTTCTCTTTCTCTCTTTCTCTACCCTTTATTTTTTGGTGAAGTGCACTTTAACATAAAAGATCCTCCGGAAGCCGCATTCTATACATTTACAATCTTTGCATTTTTTGAAGGGATAGTAAATAAAAGCTGGAAATGGATACTCGTTTCGAGTATTGCCTGCGGATTTGCTTTAGGCACAAAATTAAATATAGTTTTTGTACCTTTTGTAATACTGCCTTGGTTAACTTTTTATTTATGGAGAAAATTTAAGTTATCGGGGACAATAAAATTTATTAAACGTAATCTATCATTATTGTCTAGTTTATTTTTCTATCCCTTCATAGCGTTCGCAATATTTTATGGAACATGGCCATATCTTTGGCAAAATCCATACAATAATCTATTATCAATATTACTTTATTATAAGGGGATTGGTACGGGTCAAATTTATCAGTCAGGATATTTATTATTCGGATGGAATACGTATGCAGTGCAATGGATTTTCTATACTACTCCTCCTGTGGTACTTTTTCTGACTTTAATAGGGATAATTTATTCTTTTTTGGCATTTAAAAAAGAAAAGAATAAGCTTTCATTTTTGTTCGCCATATGGTTTATAATTCCAATTCTTAGAGTAAGTCTTCCCGGAACATCCATATATGGCGGAGATAGACAAATTATGGAATTTATTCCAGCTATGGCTCTTCTTTCAGGCTTGGGGGCGTTAATGCTTAAAAACTTTATTGTGAAGATTATTGTTCGATCTAAAGTATTTGTAAAAAGTAGGCTTTATATAATTAATGTTTTGATAATGGTATTTATAGCTATGTTGTTTATACAAGCAGCGTTAAATATAATACGCCTTCATCCAAATGAAAATGTCTATTTTAATAGTTTTATTGGTGGATTAAAGGGGGCAAGGGAGAAAAATATTTCGGGTTGGGGAAATAGCTATGGCAATGCATATCTTCAAGGGGTAAACTGGATGAATAAAAATGCGCCTCAAGATGCCAAGTTAGCCCTTATTTCCGCAACCCTTGGGAATATACCACGACCCCGGCTAAGGACAGATATTAGTTTGTACAACAATCATTGGAGTGGTACAGCAAGAAAGGGAGAATATCTAATGGATATGATTTCCCAGGGGTGGCCGATACAGGGATATCAGTATGAATATGTAGAGACTTTTCTTAATCCGGTTTATGATGAAAAAGTAGATGGGGTAACAATATTTAAAATTTGGAAAAATGACGCAGAGCATACGAAAAAAGGTTTTTTAAACGAGGACAATAATGTTGATATCGTATTAGCAGAGAAAGATGAAGGTAACGGACTTAAAATTGTTCTTGAGAGAAATATTTTCCTAACTAAGCTTAACCTTTTTTACGATAATTCAGATTGCGATTTATTGAAGGAAGGAACGGTTCATATTTCGGAAGATGGAATCATATGGCAACGTCAAGCAGATAATGTTCCTATTTTACAGGTTACTACAGATATAGAGCCAAAAGATAAGCGTTTGGTTTATTTCTTTGCAGCAAAGCCGGCAAAGTATATTTTAATTTATCCAGATTCTAAAAATTCTTGCATATTCAATGTTGGAAAAGTTATTATTTCTAAATTGTCAGATATTACGCCATGAGAATAGCCTTTATAACCCATAACTATCCTTTATCTTCAAAAGAAAGAAGCAATGCTGGGATTTTCGTTTCAGATATGGCGCAGGAGCTTGCAGAAAAAGGACACAATGTCCAGGTTTTCGTTGTTAACGCATCAGTTACGAAAACAACAGTTTGTTTAGATGGTAGACTTAAAATCCACTTTTTGGGTAAAGGAAGTCTTAATAAAAGTCTCGGTGAAGTTAAATTTTACAATATATTCGATCTGGTTAGACTTTATAGATTATTTATGCAATCAAAAAACGACATTGTAGATATTCTTAAAAGAAATCAGGTTGATTTATGTTTGGCGTTTTGGGCAATTCCGTCTGGTATATTGGTATACCAGATAAATAAGACTTTAAAAGTTCCATATGGCATATGGGCTCTTGGTTCAGATATATATGTTTATCAAAAATTGCCCATTGTAGGATATTTGATTAAAAAATCTATTGATAATGCAAAAATTCTTCTTGCAGACGGTATTGATTTAGCCAATAAAATTACTAAGTTTAGTAACAAGATTTGTGCATTTCTTCCCTCAGCAACATCATTCGGAAATATAAAGAAAATAAAAGTTGCTATAGATAAAAGATTAGTAAATTTTATTTTTTTGGGACGTCTGGAAAAAGTAAAGGGGCCCGATATATTTTTGTCTTCACTTTCGATGTTACCCAAAGACATAAATTACCATGTTTATTTCTTGGGAGGAGGCGTGTTGCTTGAGAAACTAACCCTAAAAAGTGTAGAATATGGCTTAAAGGAAAAAGTTTCGTTCATTGGCAATGTAGACGATAAAAGGATTATATTCGCATATCTTGCGAAATCGGATCTATTAGTTATTCCATCGAGAAGCGATAGTATTCCTTTGACTTTGACAGAGGGTGCGAAGGCAGGAATTCCTGTCCTAGTTTCAGATGCTGGAGATATGCATGTTTTAGTAAAAAAATACAAAATAGGATATACATTTCCATCTGGGGATATTAGAGAGCTATCGGCAATATTAGAGGCATTTATTAAGAACGGAAAAAATAAAAGAAAAAGTTTCGAAAATAATTTAAACGTTTTCGCAAAAGACTTTAACGTATCACAAATAGCATCAAATTTAATAAAAAATATAGAATTATCCATAAATTGATATGACTAAAGCGTTAATAATTGGAGCTGGGGTGGCGGGAAAGGAGCTTCTTGGAGAGTTTAGGAAACATAAAAGCATCAAGGTTGAGGTTGTTGGATTCATAGATGATGATTTAGTAAAGATTGGCAAAAGAGTTTTAGGAGTGCAAGTTTTGGGTCAAATAAATAGTCTCCATATGGCGATAAAAAAATATAAGGTTAATGAGATATTTATCGCTATTCCTTCTGCGAAAGGAGGAATAATCAGAAAAATTATAGAAAAATGTAAAGATCTAAATATATCTTTTAAAGTTATCCCGAGAACGCTAGATATTATACAAGGAAAAGTTGCAATTAGTCAGATTAGAGACGTAGATGTTTCCGATCTTATAGGTAGGGAAATGGTTCAAATGGAGCAAAATACCCTGATAAATTTTTTTAAAGGGAAAAAGATTCTTATTACGGGAGCATGCGGATCGATTGGGCACGAAATCTGTAGACAATTAGCTCTTTTTTCTCCAAAAAAACTTATTTTTTATGATTGGTGGGAAAATGGAATGTTTGATCTTAATTTAGAATTTAAATCAAAATTTACGAGTATAAGCACAAAAAGCATAATCGGAGACATAAAAGACGAGGTGAAGATAGATAAAGTTTTTAAAGAAGAAAAACCCGATATAGTTTTTCATGCTGCTGCATATAAGCATGTGCCATTGATGGAAGATAATCCAAGTGAGGCGGTTAAGAATAACGTATTCGGAACGATGGTTATAGCAAAAATTGCAAAAAAATATAGATCATCGCATTTTGTATTGATATCAACAGATAAAGCAGTAAATCCCAAAAGCGTCATGGGCGCTACAAAGAGGATTGCGGAAAGCATTGTATCTGAATCTTCAAAAAACTCTTTTACTAAATTTATATCTGTTCGTTTTGGTAATGTTCTAGATAGTTTTGGCAGCGTTTTACCTTTGTTTAAAAAACAAATAAGCGAAGGTGGTCCCGTAACAGTTACCCATAAGGACATGAAAAGATTTTTTATGTCCATACCTGAAGCTGTACAGCTTATTTTTCAGGCAACCGTATTTGGAAAAGGCGGAGAAATTTTTATACTCGATATGGGAGAGCAGATAAGGATAGTAGATTTAGCAAAACTTTTGATAAAACTTTCAGGTCTTGTTCCTCAAAAAGATATTAAAATAGTTTATACGGGATTAAGACCCGGAGAAAAGTTTAGCGAGGAACTTTTTACAGAAAAAGAAAATCTAACGAAAACTTTAAATAAAAAGATTTTTATTACAGAAAATTCAAATTTGGAATTGAAAGATTCTGAAGGAATAATTAAAACACTTCTGCAGCATGCAAATCATTTTAATGATGAGATGGTAAGAAAAGAATTGTCGAAAATTTTTACATCTTTTAAAAACTAAATTATGATCTCATTTTCAAAAACCGTAATCGGAGAAGAAGAAATAGAAAGCGTTATAAAAGTTCTTAAAAGCGGATGGTTGACTATGGGAGAAGAAACCTTAGCTTTTGAAGAAGAATTTGCAAATTATGTTGGAGCTAAATTTGCCGTCTCTTTGAATAGCTGCACAGCAGGACTTTTTTTAAGCCTCAAAGCTCTGAATATTGGCATAGGGGATGAAGTAATTGTGCCTTCTTTTACATTTGCAGCTACGGTTAATGTCGTGATACATACAGGAGCAACTCCTGTTTTTGCTGATATTAATAAAAATGATTTTACGTT
>JBBTZX010000027.1:0-1061 GCA_038061125.1 Patescibacteria group bacterium
CAAATAAAAAACCTCTTGGGTTGACACAGTATATTATAGTATGGTACGCTTGATTCTTCGTATGCAGAAAAGAAAACCGCTGGTGTCAATTTTACTGCCAGTTCATAATTCCGGAGAATTTCTTGCCGATTGCCTGGAAAGTCTGGTGTCTCAAAGCTTCAAAAATATAGAAATAGTTGCCATTGATGATGATTCCAAAGATAATTCCTTCAAAATCCTTAAAGAATTTTCCAAAAAATACAAAAAAGTCCGTTCTTACAGAAATGTTAAACGCTACGGAATTGCCGTAACTTTAAACCGGTTATTAAAAAAGGCCAAAGGAGACTACATTGCTTTTATGGATCAGGATGATACGTCTTCAAAACGAAGAATCAAAAAACAGCTTAAATTTCTGGTAGGAAATGAGGGCGTAGCAGCTGTCGGAAGCCAATGCATATTTATTGATGAAAAGGGAAAACGTTTGGGCAAAAGTCTTTTTCCTAAAGAAAACCATCTTGTATATCAATCCCCTCTTCACGGCGTTTCCATGCAATTCGAAACTCTTTTGATTAATAAAAAATTACTGCCAAAAGATCTTTTGCGTTTCGATACTAATTCAAACCCATTTATTTACAGTGATATTTTTATGAAACTTCTCCCTTATGGAAAATTCGCTAATCTTCCGGATTATTTACACTATCATAGAAACAGCCCCAAAGCCTACCTTTCCGACCTTATCAGAAATCCTATTTCCTTTATTAAGCTTTGGTTAAGGTCAATTTTGAACTATGATTATCCTTTATCTCTTAAAACTCCTTTTCTCCCTTTCGTAAGAGAACTTATCTAACAAATCTGACTTTTTAAGCTATCCCCAAGTTATCCACATTTTATTATGTTAAATCGAATAGCCCTAAATAACAATCTAAACTATAGCTAATTTACTCTAGGATATAGGATTTTTAACCTCATATTTGCTATAGGATTGACACACTTGACAACCTGTGATAAAATCCGATTAGGTATGATAATGAGATTTTTATTTGGCACAGCAAAGAAAACAAACAGGAAAACAATTTCCGATT
>JBBTZX010000028.1:0-4638 GCA_038061125.1 Patescibacteria group bacterium
TACGGGGTTGATATTCCGATCACTTCGATAACATGTATTTACTATCTATCTTTTTCCCTTTTGGAAAAAAGAAGCAAAATTTATCAGAGTAAAAATACTGTTAGTGATCGTTTTTCTAAGTGCTCTTGCTTTTTGTTTAGTATTTTTTGTAAAAGGAGGTACGGGAAGATATGGTCAGGTTAATATTTTTAATAATTTTCAAACGAACTTTTTTATCGGGCAGGAACTTCAGGAAGATGCCTTAGCGCATTCTTCAAGATACGCATCAAGGATAGTCCATAATAAAATTACAAATGATTTGCGGATTTTTATAGATAATTATTTTCAGTATTTTTCAGGAGGTTTTTTGTTCACAAAAGGGGGTTTACCGATCTGGTATAACGTTCCGCGAATGGGCTTAATGTATATTGTTGAATTGCCGTTTCTGCTTTTTGGTGTATACGCCTTACTTAAAACTAAGAACAGAATTTCTAAACTGCCAATATTGTGGTTGATAATTGCCCCTGTGGTTGGAGCGATTACAATGGATGACATCCCTAATATAAATAGAGCAATTGTGATGGTACCAGCCCTAGAGATCATTACTGCTGTTGGTTTTCTTAACGCAATAAACTTTTTTCATAAAAAGAAATCGCTTTTTGTAGGATTAAGCGTGCTTTTATTTCTAGGCAATGTTCTTTATTCTGGTCATCAATATTTTGTAAATGCAACGGTTCATAATAATTGGTACAGAAATAACGGATTTTCAGAAATGATGAGGATAGTTAATGAAAACTATAGTAAATACGATACGATTGTTATCTCTAAATATCAGGGGGGAGTTTACCCTCTTGTATTATTCTATTCAAGGTATAGTCCTGAAACTTATCAAAAAGAAGGCTCTTCGAAGGATAAGGATTATGGAGGTTTTGGCAAATTCTTTTTTGTTCCCCAAGATTGTCCCTCTGTGCAGCGAAGCGATAAGTTTCCTAGAATTGGCAAGATGTTGTTTATTGACAAAGGAGACTGTCCGCCCAGTAAAACTTTGCAGAGCAGAAAGATTAACTATGTGAATAGGGAAGATGGATCAAGAGCCTTCAGGATTGTTTATGATTAACATTTTAAGTAAAAAATTAACAACCTATATTATCCTAATTTTAATAGTTCTAATTGGAACTTTTTTGCGTTTTTATCAGTTGGGAACAAATCCTCCCAGTCTTACGTGGGATGAGGCGAGTCTTGGCTATAACGCTTATTCAATACTCAAGACTGGAGCCGATGAATATGGAACCAAATTTCCGCTAAGCATTAGATCCTTTGATGACTTCAAGCCTCCTTTATACGTCTATCTTGCGATACCGTCCGTGAAGCTCTTTGGATTAAATGAGTTTTCCGTTCGTTTGCCATCGGCTATTGCAGGAGTCTTGTCGATTATTTCTATATATTTTTTCGTAAAAGAAATATTACAAAAATGGGAGGAAAAACATCGGGAGCTAATAGCTTTTGTCTCTTCATTTTTCTTTGCAATTTCGCCTTGGAGTCTTCAATTTTCCAAAGCAGCATTTGAGGGAAGCATAGGTCTTCTGTTTTTGATACTTGGGGTTATGTTTTTCTTGAAAGGACTAAGGAATGGTTGGTTATTTATTCTTTCAAGCGCTTCTTTTATTTTGAGCATTTATTCATATCATAGTTTCAGGCTTTTGATTCCATTACTCCTAGTGTTCTTGATTTTTACTTTCTTAGGATACATATCTAGAAAGAAACTCTTTTTTACTATTTTTATTCTTGCTTTATTATCGTTTACCTTTCCCGTTTATTCTGGTTTTCTAAAAGCTCAAGATTCCGGATCACGCCTTTCGATGGTCACTATTTTTTCAGATCCAACAATTACAAGTTCTCCTATTGAAAGAATTAACTATGATAAGAATCATAATGATTACATTGGAGAGCTATTCCATAATAGACGTGTAGTTTATGCTTTGGCAATTGCCAAAGGGTACCTTGATCATTTTAATCCTGATTTTTTATTTCTGCATGGAGACGGAGGAGTGCAGCATCATGCCGTAGATATGGGCATGCTTTATCTTTGGGATTTACCTTTTATAGCCGCGGGAATATATTTATTATTTAAAAGGCGCGATCGTTATGTAGGAATTTTGTTTGTTTTCTTTTTACTCGCACCGCTTCCTTCTGCAATTTCAACAGGTACCCCTCATCCTGTACGCGCTATCGCTCTCATGCCGGCTTTCCATATATTTACCGCTATCGGTATTGTATTTATATTTTTGAGGATTATAAAAATGCGAACAATTTTCATAAGATTAATATTGTTATTCGCAATTGGATTATCTTTGGTATTTAATCTTGCATATTATATGCATCAATATTATGTCCATACGCCGGTTGAATATGGGTATTTTTGGCAATATGGATATAGAGAAGCTCTAAGTTATGCGAAAGAGAATGAGACAGCATTTAAGAATATTATCATGACATATGAATATGATCAGCCTTACATTTACTATCTTTTTTACAATAAAATAGATCCTGCATGGTATCAAAAAAATTGGGACTATAATAAAAATGGAACAGTTGATAGATTCAAGCGAGTGGTTGGAAAATACACATTTAGAAATATTGAGTATTCAAAAGATATTAATATTCCAAACACTCTTCTTATCGGTACCCCAAAAGAAATACCAGTTAGTGCAAAAGTTGTAAAAATTATCAAATTTTTGGATGGAAAAGTAGCTTTTAAAATTGTTAAAACATGAAGAAGGTATTGGCGATATTATTCCTCTCTTTTTGCATAAGCATTCCGGTTATTCTACCGTTTTTCCATACCGGATATTTTCCAACACATGATGGGGAATGGGCAATTGTTAGGCTTGGTGATATGTTTCGTACTCTTCGGGATTTTCAAATTCCCGCACGATATAGCGGAAGTTTAAATTTTGGTTATGGTTATCCTTTATTTAATTTTACTTATCCTCTGCCTTATTACTTAGGAATATTTATCTATATGTTGGGTACAGGATTTGTAGGCGCAATCAGAATACTTTTTGCAAGCAGCGTTTTATTGTCGGCTTTTTTTATGTTTTTTGCATCCAGCATTTTATGGAAAAATAAGTGGGCTGGGATAATATCAGCAATATTATATATTTATTTTCCGTATCGTATGGTTGATCTGTATGTCAGGGGTTCCATAGGCGAGTCTCTCTCATTTGTTTTATTTCCCCTACTGTTTTATCTTGCAATTAAATTAACCGATAAATCTTCGTTCTTGTTGATTGGAGGCATTGCTGTCTCCGTAGCATCTCTCGTAATGGCACATAACATAATGGCTGTTCTTTTTATGCCGCTTTATTTAGTATTTATACTAATTCAAGCAGAAAATAAAAAAGCGGTAAAACCTCTTTTCATAAGTATTATTTTAGGTTTTGGATTATCTGCATTTTTTTGGATTCCCGCTCTTTTTGAAAAAAGTAATATTTTGCTTGCCAAAATTCCAATTGCGGATAGAAGTTTATACTTTGTGACGCTTAAGCAATTTATATTTCCAAGATGGGGATATGGTGTTCCCACAGATCCGAATGGTTTTAGCTATCAATTAGGCTTAGTTCATCTTGCAATATTTATTATTGTTGTTTTATTTTTATCATTTCTTTTAATTAAGAACAAAAAATATTTCAAGGAGTATTCCATAAAGATTGCATATATATTAACTATTATTACGGCATTTTTTATTTTTTTACTTTTTAGACCCTCGGAATTTTTATGGGAAAAGATACCTTTATTATCCGAAATTAATTATCCATGGATAACGTTGGGAATATTGGGATTTTTGATTAGTCTATTGGCAGGATTTTTATCAAAGCAAGTTTTGGGAAGATACTCAATGGTTTTTCTTGGGGCAATTGCCATATTTGTTGTTCTGCCTTATGCAAAACCTCAACAATATATCAATAAAGGGGATAGCTATTATCTAACCAACGACGCCACAACAACTTCCTCCAATGAATTAATGCCATTATGGGTTAAGAAAATGCCTTTACGGATAGCAGAAAAAAAAGTGGAAATAATGCAGGGAAACGGAGATATCGAGAATATTTTTTCCAACTCAAAACAAATTAATTTTTCCATAAATGCATTAACTAAAACAGATGTTAAGGTCAATACTATTTATTATCCCGGATGGAAAATATATGTTGACAAAATTAGCACAAAAATTTCTTATAAAAACGAACAGGGGGTAATGGAAATATCTATTCCTCCTGGACGTCATACCGTGAGTGCCAACTTTGAGGATACACCTTTAAGATTGGCAAGCAATATAATTGCCTTATCAACTTTTCTTATACTTTTATTGCTAGTAACGTTCGGGAATAAGAGTAAGTTGCTCAGTAAATATTTTAATTAAAGTATGCGTTTTTTGAAAAATAATTTTGGTTTAATTCTAGTTTTAATTCTGTCTTTTTGGGCGATAAAACCTTTATTTGTCCAGGGGTTTTTCCCAATGCATGATGATACTCAAGTTGCCAGAGTTTTTGAAATGGGGAAAGCATTGAAGTTGGGAATGTTTCCCGTCAGATGGGTTCCTGATTTAGGTTATGGCTATGGGTATCCGATTTTTAATTTCTACGCACCTTTAGCTTATTA
>JBBTZX010000029.1:0-2103 GCA_038061125.1 Patescibacteria group bacterium
ATAATGAATTAAGAATTAAGAATGAATTTTCGTCAATCCGGTTTTTTATGTCTTCTATGTATTTGTCTGCAAATTCATGCCAGATAAATTCATACAAAGCTTCTGCTGCATAATTGAACTGATAAGAATCTAAATATTTAGTTATTTCGTTAGTTAGTAGCCTAGTCTTCTCAATCATCTCTTTATCATTCTCATTTTTTACCAACTTAGACAAATCTTCATAATTCATGATTCTTGATTCATCATTCTCTATTCGTTTCATTTCAATGAAGCGCGCCATGTTCCAAAGCTTATTAGTAAATTTTCTCGCTGCTTCTAATTTCGTATAAGAAAGGGCCTGATCATTGCCAAAAGCTGTGCCATACACCAGAGCGAAACGTACTGCGTCAGCACCATATGTTTCAACCAATTCTAATGGGTCAATGGCATTTCCCTTGGACTTACTCATTTTCTTTCCCAACGGATCATTGACTAAACCGTGAAGAACAATATTTTTAAAGGGGGCCTTTCCTGTTCTATAAATTCCTATCATCACCATTCTTGCCACCCACCAACGCAAAATATCATATCCTGTTTCCATAACCGAGGTTGGGTAAAACTTGTCAAAAAAACCACCTGAGCCATCGCAATCACAATTTGCCATTAAAGTAGCAAACGGCCACTGCGCGGATGAAAACCAAGTATCAAAAGTGTCCGTGTCTTGCTCAAACCCGCAATTGCCGCAAATTTGGCATTTTTCAGGCTTATCAATTGACACAAACCACTCCGTCTCTGCTTTTCGCTTGCATCGGAATGCCGGAATTCTAATTCCCCACACAATTTGCCTGGAAATATTCCAATCTCTGATGTTTTCCAAAAAGTCTAGATAGGTTTTCTCAAATCGTTGAGGATAGATTTTAATTTCTCTTTTTTTAACTGCGGCAATTGCGGGTTTTGCCAAGCTTTCCATTTTTATAAACCATTGGGGCAAAAGCATTGGCTCAATTGTAGTTCCGCACTTATAACAAACTTCAATCGTATGCGTGTAATTCCCATCTATTTTCTCTATGAGTCCCAAATTCTTCATATCCTCTGCCACAATTTTTCTTGCTTGTTTTACATACAATCCCTCATACTTCCCCGCTTTTTTATTTAACTTACCATCAAAACCAATTACTTGGACAATGTCTAAATTATGCCGTTTGCCAATTTCAAAATCCTTCATGTCGTGAGCCGGAGTTACTTTCGCAATACCTGTACCAAAATTAGGATCAATTAAATCATCTGCAATAACTTTTACTTTAAATTTCCCAATTAGTCCTTCTATCTCAATTTCTTTTCCCACCCACTTCTCGTATCTTTTGTCTTTAGAGTTTATCGCAACGGCAACATCACCGAATACAGTTTCCGGCCGAACAGTTGCCAAAACAAACGGACCGTATTTTAGAAAATATAAGGGGTCTTTTTGCTCTTTATGATTTACTTCCAAGTCTGAAAAACTTGTTCCGCATTTCGTACAATAGTTAACCAGCCTATCTCCCCTATAAAGCAGCCCATCATCAAATAATTTTTTAAAGGTTTTATAAACAATTTTGATAATGTCAGGGTCTAAGGTGAATTTTTTTCTTGTCCAATCTAAGGAGAAACCAAGTTTTCGCAACTGTTCTTCCATCAAAACTCTATTCCCTTGCACATAATCCCAAATCATTTTATAAAGTTCCTCGCGGTCAAAATCAAAACGCGACTTTCCTTCTTTTTGCAATTTTTTCTCAAACACAAATTGCGTTTCAAACCCCGCATGATCTGCTCCGGGAAGCCAAAGCGCTGCCTCCCCTTTCATCCTGTGATAGCGGATTAAAATATCTTCAATTACGTACATTGCATGACCAAAATGAAGCGGTGCGTTAGCATTGGGAGGGGGTAAAATTATAGTGTAGGGTTTACCTTTCGGATTTATTTCCGGCTTGAAATATCCATTTTCTTCCCATTTTTGATAAATATTTCCCTCAACCTCTTTGTGATTATAAACCTTATCCATAAAGGTATTCTAACACGGGCTAAATATTCGTTCAATAAACATAAGCAGAATTAATTCCCGAAGAATTAACGATGAATTCCCGAGAT
>JBBTZX010000029.1:2203-7296 GCA_038061125.1 Patescibacteria group bacterium
AACTCCTCTACTTCCGGCCAAACCGCTTCGATTATTTTCTCCCTTTCGCAAATCTGCCCAAGATTTTCTTTTAGGAAATTGAAAAGTAAATTTTCTTTTTTCGTAAAGTCTGTTACTAAAGATTGAGAACTGGTATCTTTTTGCCGGACATAATAATCCAGAAGCGGACTGAAGAGCCTATGGCTCTTGCCTTCCTGATTTATTAAACCCGTATCCCAAAGATATTTTGCTTTTGTCTTTTCTTTTTCCCCTACCTGTTCTTTTCTTATTATCTTAAGCAGGGTTGTTTTTTCAAAATCTTCCAAACTTTCCCAAAGCTCTTCGGACTGCAAGCCAATTCTTTCATCGCCAGAAAGCAGATTAAAAATTTCGTCTTTAGATTTGATATCCTTTTTGGTTTCGTGCAGAAAGATTAAGGCAAGTTGCAGATATTGCACGTATCCATCAACTATTGCAAAAAGCCATCCCTCCAATGATGGAGAAATAGAAAGTTTATAGTGATCATTATAGGTTTTGAATATAATATTTGCATCTGTTTTTTCAGCCGGTTTTATATATAAATCTTTCGTAAAAAGCGAGAGGGAAGGTTTTTTAAAAACACTAGGCGCAATATCTGAAAGCCCACGGAAACTTGTAAATACATAAGACAATTTATTGTTGGTAGCGTCTTTTAACCCCTGAAGATTTCCGAACAAATCCGCAGTTACGATATCTTTAAGCCTGTCGAAACGAATAAAAAATATTGTGGGCAGAATATTTTGCTCCACAATTTTGCTAAGACTTTTTCTGATGCTCTCTATTGTTAAAAAAGTATCTTTTGATTGGATACAATCCAAAAATAAAGTCTCGATGTATTTTTTAATGGACTTACTTAATGATGATTTTTCTATTGCATCGGAAATTCTTTTGAGAATCAATATCCAAAAAGGAAAAACTTCTCTTTCTACCAAATCATTTAGGTCAACTTTAATAAATAAATGTTTATTCCCATCCGCTATGTAATTTTTTACGACATCTTTGTGATATAGAAAAAAACGAAGGAAATTGCTTATCCCCACCCTCTTCATTCCAATTAAAACAACGCAATTACGATCCTGCAAAAGCTGTCCTAGCGTAACTGCTTCCTTTTTCCTAAAAGCTATGGGGTAAGTTGCTTCTATAATTCCATTTTCCATACAGGTTATTTTAATTGATTACGTAGTCTATTAGCAACACCTGTTTTATTTTCTTCCAAAATTTATACTCATATCTCTATCTGTTAAGATAAAATCTTTAACGCTTAAAATATTATTCTCATCTTTAATATTGGCAGGTTTATTAACTACCCTAAACAAAGACGGGTACGAAAGTGTAAGATAAAAAGGGTAGCCATCAATACCGGGCTGTTTAAAAATTCGAAGATTATAGGAAAAAAGAGAATTATCCAAAGATATCTCTTGAGCAAGAGTATATTTCGCAGTTATTGTCTTAATTGTATCCGTAGGAACTGTTATAAGAAAACCATAGATTGTTTTTCCCTGCTCTTCTTCTTTATTAACTTCTATTCCTTGGGGTTTGGAAAAATTTTTCGCTTCATATATAACTGGGTCTGTTATGGCAGGAAGTATTTTTTGTTCCTCTCCATCTATTGCTATTGAAGATAGTTTCGTATCCTTCGGCAGGATTAATCTTAAATAATTTTTATAATCTCCTCCAGGCCAAACCGAATTTTTGCTCGTATTTGCGTATTTAATATTAAGCTGTCCTGATAATCCCCCGCTATCATCTATTGTCATAGCATAAGAAACCAATCTTTGAATAAAATAGTTTGTCTTATTAACTCCCAGATTTGCCTCGTTAATTCCCACAAAATCATTTATGGAGTTTTCTTCTGACTTTCTTTCATCGGCTAAGGTCGAGGACAGGTTGTTAACGGAAAATGTATTTTGCAGACCAGGATCATTAAAAGCGAACACCACGTGTTTTTCCGATATGGAATCCGCAATGACCTCCGCTAAGCTTAAGTAGGGAAAAGTTTTCTTTGAATCAAACTCAAGCTGTATTGCTAAAAATAAAGCTCTTAGAAAATCTTTTTTTTGAGTTGACCCCGGAAAAAAATTCTTTTCTGCGTGCGTCTCTGCAAGCTGAAATAGATTATTATCGCTGACAGTTTCTTTATAGTCAGCAACATATACCGGCCCTATGACGCTCAAAATGTTCTTAACAAAAGTTAAGTCTATTCCAATCGCTCCGTCTACTATTTTCCCTGTTTCAGCGTTTAATAAAAATGCTGAAACAGACGCTCCCCTGGCGAAATCAACATCAAAATTACTGTCTCTTAAATACCAATGCACCGAAGGAAGATAACGTCTGATTGGGAATGGCGGCTCTACGTGCCCCTTCAATTGGCCGTCCGCATCATAAACATCATTAATTGAAAAATCAGTAATCCTTCCCTTATCTAACGTTAAAAGTCCGTAGGAACCAATAAATCCGCCTCCTGGTCTTAGCTCCATATTGTTTTGAAAAAGGACTAAGTAATTTTTTTGTTCATCTAGTCCAAAAATGGCTGGTAAAGTATCTATTGTTCCTGAAACTAATCTCGATAGATTGGATATCTTGTCAATTTCTTCGTATACGTCTTTTGGCAGTCCCTCCATGGATTTTGTCTCCTGAAACAAAACTACTGCGTTTTTGAAAAGATTAGTTCCTTTTAGAAAATCGTCCTTGGGATTTGCGCTTTTATTTTCAAAAACACTAAGCATTTTATTCGAAGCTTCTAGTGTATAAAGTGCTGCCGAAGAAATATTCTGGCCAAAGTTAATATAAGTAGAAAAAGTGAAATTATTTCCAGCTCCCAAAATTTGTCCTTCTAGCGCCAATGGAATTGATGTCTGTTTGGCAACGGTAAAAAATGATTTAGATAAACTGGCAGCACTTCGAGCAGTTTCAAGACTGCCTCTGTCAATTGCATTTTTAGAAAAACTAAGAGCGGAAAACCCCAATAAGGAAAAGAATAGAGTTGTAAAAAAAGGAATAATTAGAACAACAAGAATGTAAAATAAGGAAACTAGAAACGGGAGATATTTCTTGCCTGCCCTTTCATAATCTGTTGTTACTTCTTCTTCTCTGGAAAAAGGCATAACCATATATTCTTTGAAAAAACCCTTAACTCTTTCTTCCAATGAATATTCTTCTAATAAATATGTTCCCTGCAGGCTTTCAAAGTTTTCTTTTTCTATATTATTTTTGTGCTCACTGAAATCTATAGAGATTTCCGGATCTGCTTTTTGCATCATATGCGCAAGAGAAATAAGAGTTATTGGGTTTTTAGGAAAAAGGTAGAAAATATTCGAAGTTGGTTTTCCAAAAATAACTTCCAGGGTTCTTGCTGTAAAGTCATTTATAAAAACCGGATAAGTCTTTAGCAATCCGTCTCCTGGAATTTTTATTTTACCCGTTGTCTTTGCTTGGTAAAAAAAATCATTTATGTGGGATGCAAAAAACGAAGACGTAGATACCTTTTGCCCAAAAAGATCGCCATATATTATAATCTTTCCAATTTTGTAGGAATCCAGAATCTTTAAGAGATTATGGTTTTTCCCTTCGCTTTTTTTAACCAAAAATATTAATTCCGCATTATCTTTATCCGACTTTTCTAAAAATTTGGGAAGAAGTTCTTTCGTTGCATTGCTTTTATCATCGACAATTATGAAATGTGAATATTTTTCATCCGGAATTATTGGAATTTTTTTAGAGTAGGGGATATGGATTACACGAGCTCTGCTTTCGGTTAAAATTTGCGGCTCTTTTAAACTTACGAAGACTACTTCTGAATATTTGGCAATTTCTTCGCACAATAACTCTCCTATTATTCCTATTCTATCCAAAATAAGAATTGGCAGACTTTGTTTTTGTTCCTCAATACTTAAGGCAGGTTTCTTCATTAAGTCTAGTTTAGGAGAATTAGATTAGGTTGTCTAGCGCTTTATTAACCATCTCGTCTGCCTTAATATTTTTCTCTCTCGGAATGTGATTGTAAAAAATTCGACCTTTAACTTGTGCTTCTTTTTCTCTTACTTCATAAAGAAGCGTTCTTAAAAAGGGATTTTTTATTTTGAATAAACCTGCAATTTGCGAATAAACAAGTTTGGAATCAAGAAAAAAATTAATTTTTGGATTATTTCCCAAAGCTTCTTTATTCGCCAAAATCCACGCTAGTGCTTCCAAAACTGCTTTATATTCTGCAACATTATTGGTTGCAAGACCAATTCGTTTCCCAATTGAAGCAATTTCTTTTCCATTTTTGTCAGCTATATAAACGCCAATTCCCGCTGGTCCGGGGTTGCCTCTTGATCCTCCGTCTGTAAAAATATTAATCTCTTCCATCATTTCAATTTCCTCCTCTAATAAAATTCTAACAGAAAAAATCTTAATTGCCAAGAAAAACTAGAATAATTATCTACAGAAAATCCAAAGTCTCTTTCGGAAATTTTTCTTATATTTCATACTAAACTTATAGGATAGATTATATAAAAATAGGGGCAGAGTAATAAGAAAATCAAACCTCATATTTTTTCGACCAACATAATCCAAATACTAATGCTAAGAGAAGTTGTCCCTGCTGAAGAGTAAGAAAATAATGGTCAAACATCCCCAATACTAAAACCGAAGAAAGAATAATGAATAAAGAATTATGAATTAAGGATTGGTTAATTATCCTTTGATACGTAGCGAAAATAAACCAAAGGGAAAACCCTAATCCAATTATTCCTGTTTCCGATGCGATCAAGAGAAAAAGGTTGTGAACAGGCTGTAAATAAAATGTGGGACTAAAAGCTTTTTGGTATGCAGGCAGATTAACCAAAAAATTATTCAGACCAACTCCGAAGATCGGATGGTCATTAATCATTGATATTGAACTTCTAATAAGGCTTTCCCTCTGAACTATTGATTCATCAGATAAATTTAAGTTCATAAATCTAAGCTTTAAAGGCGAGTTAATCAACAGAAAGCTAACTACTCCTAATGAGAAGATAGAAAGTAGAATGTAGAAGATGGAAAATTTTCTTTTTAAGTTTGTAAAAACCTTAACCATTAACCATGAACTAAAA
>JBBTZX010000030.1:0-2385 GCA_038061125.1 Patescibacteria group bacterium
GCCCGCAGAAAGGGGTCTGGGGAATGAATGCGGGCGGGTTCGTTTCGGATTTTTCGGCAACTTTCAAAAATGAATAAAAACTGATAAGATGTAAATCATTATGGAATTCATACGCGATTTCAAAAAGATAGATAAAAATGATGTGTTTCTTGCTGGGGGCAAGGGTGCTTCTCTTGGTGAAATGACAAAAGCCGGTATTTTAGTGCCAGCCGGTTTTGTCATTCTCTCAAATGCTTTTGAAAAATTTTTGGAGGATACGGATTTGAATGTAGAAATTGACACAATTTTAGACAACGTGAAGCACGACCAAATTAGCACAGTTGAAAATGCCTCGGAGAAAATTCAAGCCCTTATTCTCCAAGCAAAAATGCCGGAGGATATTGAGAAAGAAATCCAAAAATCTTTCAAAAACCTTGGTGCAAAATATGTAGCAATCAGATCTTCGGCTACCGCTGAAGATTCGGCAAGCGCGGCGTGGGCTGGACAGCTTGAAAGTTACCTCAATACTACGGAAAAAAACTTGTTGGAAAATGTAAAGAGATGTTGGGCTTCCTTGTTCACACCACGCGCCATTTTCTACCGTTTTGAGAAAGATTTACATAAGCAAAAAATTTCCGTCGCAGTTGTGGTACAGAAAATGGTTGAGAGTGAAAAATCAGGCATTGCTTTTTCTGTTCATCCTGTAACGCAAGATAGAAATCAACTAATTATAGAGGCAGGATTTGGGCTAGGTGAAGCGGTTGTGTCGGGACAAATTACGCCCGATAGTTATGTCGTGGAAAAACAACCGCGACGAATTATTGATAAAAATATTCAGACACAATCTCGCGGACTTTATCGGGTAGAAAAAGGTGGTAATGAGTGGCGTGATATTTCAAAAGAAAGAGTAGAAAAGCAGGTATTATCTGATAAAGAAATATTAGAGCTTTCAGAACTCGTTTTGAAAATCGAAGATCACTACAATTTTCCCGTAGATATTGAGTGGGCATATGAGCATAAAAATTTTTACATCACACAAAGCAGACCAATAACAACACTGGATAGAGTAGAGATTAAATTTAGCAACCTAGCTGATAAATTTATCTTTCTCTCACAGGGCCAGGAATTTTCGCCACCAATACAAAATCTTTCGATATTTACTCAAACATTAGGATGGAATACCGAAAAATATTATAGGTATTATACGGACGGAATTCCATTCCATCTTCTTATAGCCGTAAATAAAGATGAGCAGGTTTTGTTTATGCAGCTAAGCAAAGCAAAGCAGTTGTCGAGAGATATTTTTAAAGATTATTGGCGAGGTGGTCAAGATTTCTCAAAGATGACCGAAGAACACGAAAGTAATAAAAAGAACATAGATGCGCTTTATAAAAAGATAACCTATAACTTCATTCAATCCCAAGACGAAAAACATCTCACTGGTTATGTCTCAAGAGCAAGGGATTTGTTTTGTGAAAGCGTTGCGATAACTCTTTTTGCCAGAGATTTTGACAAAGAGATGTGCTCTCAATTACTAAGAGAGGTGGACAGTGAGATTTCGGAAGCAAGATTAGATGAATTGTGGAATAAGACAATGATTCCGATCAACCGATCTTTTGAAGTAAGGAGGCTTTTCTACTTGGCGGCTGAACTAAACAAGAACAAATCCTTGGATAAAATTTCTGAATCGTGCCAATTTTTCGAAGCTAACTACAACAGAGTGCTAACGCTCCAGGAATCGCAGAAATACTTAATGGAGAAGTTCAACTCTCTTATAGACGGATCCCGAGAGGAATTAGATGTATTTGAAAAGCAAGAAAAAGATAATATCGCAACATATACGAGAGTTTACGCTTCTCTTTCTTCGGAAGAGAAGAAATTGTTTGATTTTATTCAGGGCATCATCAGGTTAAGAGATGAACGTAAGGACTCTTTGTCTAAGTCATTGTTGATTATTTTCAGGATTGCGCAAAAGTTTTTCAATGATGTGGGAATTGCAGAAAACTTTATTTACTTCTACAGGGTAGATGAACTCATCTTTGGGATAAAATACCTTAAAGAGCATGCGGAAGAACTTAAAAAGAGACTAAGTGGATATTGTGTGTTAGTAAACTACAATGGTTTCCTTGAAGAGGAATACGGCTTATTTAATGAAACTGCAGACAAACTTAAGAAATTCTATTTTGAGCAACAAAAAAACACAAAAGAAAATGAGATAATTGGGCAAGTTGGGTCTCCTGGCAAGGCAAAAGGAACAGTCGTGGTAGTAAGAAACATAAACACAGATGGGGAAAGATTCAAAAAAGGGAATATCTTGGTAGCCGGAATGACCCGTCCAGAGTTTGTGCCTTTAATGAAAAAAGCGGCAGCGATCGTTACTGAAGTAGGTGGACTCACATGCCATGC
>JBBTZX010000031.1:0-3595 GCA_038061125.1 Patescibacteria group bacterium
ACGCCTTTAATCTGGGGAAGTTTGGATTTGTCCGGATATGACATTGTTATTTCTTCTGCCAGTTGGTACATAACTAAAGGTTTTGGCTCCCGCCAAAACCAAATCTCAAACAAACCGATTGAGATTTGCTATTGCCATACACCCCCGAGGTGGTTATACGGATATAACACTTCTTTAAATTTCCAAAAGTATCCGATTGTGAAAATTTACGCGGGAATTGTTGGACATTTTATGAGACTTTACGATTTCAAACAGGCGCAAAAGGTGAATTATTTCATCGCCAATTCTCAAGAAGTTGCCGGAAGAATTAAAAAGTTTTACAAAAGAGACTCAAGGGTAATCTACCCGCCCGTAGGACTAGACGGTAGAAAATGGAAAATGGAAGATAGAAATTTGAAGATTGAAGATAGAAGCTTGAGCTACTACTTTATGGTTTCGAGAATTGTTGGGGCGAAAGGATTGGATTTGGCTGTTGAGGCAGCGCTAAAAGCGGGTTTTAAACTAAAAATCGCCGGTTCTTCCGCAGGATATCCCTTTGAGCTTAATAAATTAAAAGGAAAAGCCCAACTTCGCCAAGGCTCCGATGGGCAAGTGGAATTTTTGGGACAAGTAGCAGATGAAGAGCTTGTGAAATTGTACAAAGGCGCCAAAGCGTTTTTGGCTTTGTCCCAAGATGAGGATTTTGGCATCACCCCTGTTGAAGCAATGTCTGTTGGCACTCCGGTTATTGCTTTTAACGGCGCAGGCTATAAAGAAACAGTTTTGGATAAAAAAACAGGATTATTGTTCGATGATTTGTCTACGGACGGATTAATTAAGGCAATAAAACAATTCGAAAAGATGAATTTTGATCCGAAAGATTGCATACGGCAAGCCGAGAAATTCTCAAAAGAAAGATTTAAAAAAGAAATCAAAGATTTTGTTGTGGAGGTAAGCAAAAATGCCGGAATTGCCTGAAGTTGAAACCATCCGTTTGGGATTACAAAAATACTTGGTTGGACACAAAATTACGGAGATTCAAGTAAAGATTCCCAAAATGTTTGCCGGAAATAAGAAAGATGTAATCGGAGCTAAGGTCGTTGATTTAAGAAGAATAGGTAAAGGGTTAATCATAGAATTGGACAATGATTTTGTTTTGGCAATTCATTTGAAAATGACAGGCCAACTTATTTATTCCGATAATAAAACTAAGGGGTTGAAGCTTTCTGCGAAAATCGGAGGAACAGCACTTCCTTCCAAATATTCACACATTATTTTTATTTTGGACAATAATGCTCACCTTTATTATAATGATTTACGCAGATTTGGCTGGATAAAAGTTGTAAAAAAAGATGAGCTGATGAAAATGCCTTTTTTCAAAGAAATGGGTCCTGAACCCCTCGTTGGACAAAAGTCCTCCTCGGGGCAAGCCCACTTAACTTTGAAATTATTTAAAGATATTATTTTGTCTTCCAACCTTGCCATAAAACCACTTCTGATGGATCAGAAAAGAATCGGCGGAATCGGCAACATTTACGCCAATGACGCTTTGTTTGAAGCCAAAATTGATCCAAGAAGAAAAGGAAAGACGCTATCGGAAGAGGAAATAAAAAGCCTTTATGATGCAATATTTGATGTAATTAAAAAAAGTCTTCAATACGGCGGTTCTTCGGATGAAAATTTTGTCAATGCTTTAGGCCAGGAAGGAAATTATCAAAATCACACTTTGGTCTATGGGAGAGAAGGTGAACATTGCAAGGTTTGTAAAAATCCTATTAAAAAGATCAAGCTCGGTGGTCGAGGAACATACTTTTGTCCGGTCTGCCAGAGATGAGAGCTATTGATTTTATCTCTGGTAATGTGTTACCATTTACAACTAGTGACCATAAATAAGTATTATGGGAAATAACAATAAAGATAGGATAGTTATTTCGGTTGGAGGTTCATTAATTGTCCCCAATGGGGGAGTTGATACCGACTTTCTCATTAAATTCAACAAATTTATCAGAGCCCAACTGGCGAAAAATAAAAATCGCCAGTTTTTTTTGATTGTGGGAGGAGGATCGACTACCAGACATTATCAAAAGGCAGCCAGGGAAGTTATAGGAGATAAGCTTACTCGGGATGATTTAGACTGGTTGGGAATTCATGCGACAAGGCTTAATGCTCATCTTATAAGAACAATTTTTAGAGATGTTGCTCATCATTATATCTTAAAACATTACGAGATTATTAGAAAAGTTGAGGAATCAGTTGTTGTGGGATCGGGCTGGAGACCAGGTTGGTCTACGGACTTTTGTGCGGCAATGACCTGCGAAGATTACAATGTGAAAACAATTATCAATTTAAGTAATATCGATCAAGTTTACGATAAAGATCCTAATAAATTTAAAAATGCAAGACCAATTGATAAAATTTCCTGGAAAGAGCTTAGGAAATTAGTTGGAGATGAATGGATTCCGGGAATGCACGCTCCCTTTGATCCGATTGCCGCGAAAAAAGCGCAATCATTGGGCATCAAAGCGGTTATCGTGAATGGAAGTAATTTTGATAATGTAGAAAATTATCTTAACGGAAAAAAGTTTATTGGAACAGTGATTGAATGATCTTAAAATCCCTACGCCTCTCTAATTTTAGAAACTACAATAAGACTAAATTCTCTTTTGCTAAAGAAACTACTTTTATAATTGGTCCCAATACTTCTGGAAAAACAAATCTAATTGAGGCAATTTACTTTCTTGCTAAAGGTGTAAGTTTTAAATCCGAAAAAGATAAAGACGCAGTTTCTTATGGGGAACAAATGGCCAAAGTAGAAGGGGAATTGGAGGGAATAGAGCTAGAGGTTATGATAACTGTGCCTGAATCTTTTGGCAAAGAAAACGCCTTTAAAAAATACTTGGTAAATGGAGTTTCCAAAAGACGAGTTGATTTTATAGGGAACTTTTCCGCTGTATTTTTCTTCCCGGTTGATTTGGATATTGTTATTGCATCGCCATCTATTAGAAGAAATTTTCTGGACGAAGTTTTGGAAAGCACAGACAGGGAATACCGTTTGGCAATTCTTGAATACACAAAAGCGCTTAGGCAGCGAAATAAGCTTCTGGAGCAAGCGCAGGAGAAAGGAAGAAGAGATGACAAGGTTTTTGAATATTGGGACGAAACATTGATTAAAAACGGTAAGTTTATTACGCAAAAACGGGCGGATTTTATTAAATTTATCAATAGCGCACAAAAAGATATTTTTGATTTTGTTACGATTTATGACCATAGCATTATTTCCAAAGAACGGCTTTTGCAGTATAAAGATGCTGAAATGGCTTCGGGCGTAACTTTGGTTGGGCCGCATAGGGATGATTTTTCAATACAGATGTTTGATCCCGCCGCAGCGGGACAAGCAACTACCCATGACGTAAAATCATTTGGATCAAGAGGCCAGCAAAGATTAATTGTTTTGCAGTTAAAGCTTCTGCAGCTTCTTTTTATGGAGGAAAAGTTAGGTTTTCGGCCTGCGATTATCCTGGATGACATTTTTTCCGAGCTTGATAAGGAACATATAGATCTAGTTTTGGAAAACACCCTCCTTCGCCAAGGCTTCGGTGGGCAAAGGCAAAGGATT
>JBBTZX010000032.1:0-2553 GCA_038061125.1 Patescibacteria group bacterium
ACTGGAGGTTTTACTACGTCAATTCCTTCTGGTGAAATTGGTCCGTCTGCCATATCTATTTCAGTATAACTCTCTCTCTCTGGATGTCAAGACCCTTTTTGATTGTTTAACTTCATTCACTCTGCTAAAATTGCAGTATGGATAAAAATAAATTTTACATCACCACCGCTATTGATTATGTTAACGACACTATTCATATCGGTCATGCTTTCCAAAAAATAGCTGCGGATGTTTTGGCCAGATACAATCGTATAATACTTGGTAAAGATAATGTTTTCTTTCTTACCGGTACTGATGAGTATGGACAGAAAGCGGAAAAAGCTGCGAAGACTGCAGGGATTTCTCCTCTGGAATTTGTCAGAAAAGTTTCTCTGTCCGACAGACAACAGCAAGATTCTTTAAATATTTCCTACGACAGATTTATTGAAACTACAGATAAAGATCACACCAAAGTTGCTCAAGAAATTTGGAAAAGAGTTGATAAAAATGACGACATCTATACAGGAGAATATACCGGACTTTATTGCGAAGGATGCGAGGCATATTATGATGATTCGGATTTGAAAAATGGCAAATGCTCTTTTCATCCGAACCTAAAAATTAAAAAAATAACTGAAGAAAATTATTTCTTCAAATGGTCTAAATACAAAGATTTTTTGATTAACCATATTAAAAAGAATAAAGATTTTATTTTCCCCCACGAAAGAGAAAACGAAATGTTAGAGTTTGCCAAAAATATAAAAGATATTCCAATTTCAAGAAGTAATTTTACTTGGGGAGTTCCTGTGCCTGCCTCGCCGCAAGGCGGGCCAAATGATCCAAAACAAGTAATGTATGTTTGGTTTGACGCTTTGACAAATTATCTTACGGGCGTAGGATTTTTGGAAGATAAGAAACTTTTTGCCAAATTCTGGCCTGCAGACATACATATTCTGGGAAAAGATAATTTGAGATGGCATGCGCTTTTATGGCCCGCGATACTTAAATCCGCAGAAATTGAACTCCCAAAGACAATTTTGGTAAATGGATTTTTAAATCTTAATGGCCAAAAAATCAGTAAATCTTTGGGTAATATTATTCGACCAACCGATTGGGTTAAAAAATATGGAGCAGATGCAGTACGATATTATCTTTTGCGATACACTAATCTTACAAACGACAGTGATATCTCGGAAGAAAAGTTGAAACAGGCTTATAATGCCGATCTGGCAAATGGACTGGGAAATCTCGTCTCCCGCGTTGCAAAGCTTTGCGAAACGAATGATCTTTCGCTTGAACCTCAATCCAAACTAAAAATAAGCGATCCCATCGAGAAAAGAATAAAAGAATTCCGATTCAATGATGCATTAGGAGTAATTCAATCAGCCATAACCCTTACCAATACATCCATAAACGAAGATGAACCATGGAAATTAAAAGGAAATAAACTTCAAAGCTCTTTAGAAAAACAGATTCTTCGTTTAAGACAAATCGCTGTGGATATCAAACCATTCCTTCCGCAAACTGCAGAGAAAATTGAAGCCCAATTCAAAGGTCCAAAAATTATATCTGCGAAACCCCTCTTCCCGAGAATAACCTAATCTTGATTCCTAGAAGAAAATACCATCTTTGGGAGTATATCTTTTATGCAATGGGCTTTCGGGTTTTATTATCAAAAGTCCAGATCGCACAGGCTCTTTTAAAAAACCGTTAAACTGAGCTGCAGTAGAATCTACTATGATTTTGTTTGCATCTTCTGCCCAAGCATGAGGTAAACTTATCAAACTTCCATCTACAGTGAATTCTCCTTGCGCAAATTTCAAATGTAATTTATCTGCTATAAAGAGAGTTGCTCCAACACAATAGCCATCAGGAAATCTTGGAGAATTTTTTGAAATTACCAAATATGCTAAGTTAAGCTGTAAAAACAAAAAGAGATTCAATCTTGCAATTTTTCTAGAATTTATTTCTTCTACGACAATTTTTAATTCCCTGCCATGCCTATATCCCCCTTCTTTAAAATTCATGCATATAATGCTAACAAATCAGAATCATTTAGTCAAACTATAGGACTGCTTTCGTTCTGCTTTAAGCACATATTAGCTCCCGACCCCAGGGGTTGAGCGTAAAAGCATCTGGTCTTTTTTTGTGATATTCTGATAGTAAAGGAGGTGAAACACAAGTACTTGTTGAAAAATGTACAAAAATACGATAAGTTATTTTAAGAAACATGTCACGTACAATTCTTTTATTCATGTAGTCGGCGGCATAGGAGTAGGAGTTTTGATAGCAAACCCGATAGTTGGTATTCATCCTTTGCGTTGGGGATTGGGTCTTATCGGATTAAGCTTACTGGGACATTTGTATGCGGCAGTATCTAGAGAATAGGATTAATTGTAGCCGAATTTTCTAATATACCAGCTTTTAACTATCTGGGTTAAAGTAATATAGCAAAGCAAAATTAATGCTAATAGCGGCCAGTACAGGAATGGCAATCTGACGAAACTAAATAAATGACCTACCGGCAATAATGTAAGTGAAATTCCTATTGCCATAATAATAACAGTTGTCGCA
>JBBTZX010000033.1:0-15363 GCA_038061125.1 Patescibacteria group bacterium
TAAGTCCTCTATTGAATTTTATCGGATTGCCATTGCTGTCAAAAAGAAGGGTTCTTGCAGTCCTGGTATCCTTGCTCCATGTACTCTTAATTTCCGTCCCGTCTTTAAAAACGATTGCCTTACCTGTACCTTTAGTTTTGTATAAAAGATGAGCATTGTTTTCATAGCCATCATTTGCATTAGATTGTCTCATAAACAACACGACGATATTTTTTGCGCTTAATTGCTTATTGTTATTAAGATCTACATAGGCAACTTTTCCATTATTTCTTTTGTAAGTATTGGTTAATTTATCATAGTTCCAATCAACGAAATAGTCTGAATATGACGCCCAAAATTCAAGATGAATTGCTTGCGCAGTTGGCTTAGCAGAAGCCGCATCATCAATAAAGCTGTACGGAACAAACTTTTTATCCCAAGGGGATCCCTCTTTATCAACATTTATTAATCCGCGGGAAGTTCCCGCAAATGTCCATAATTTTTCTGTTGCTGAATACATGGTATGTTCGGTCGCAGTTTCATGACCTAGACGATTGTAGTCTCTCCAAAATACGGGAAAACCTATGGAGAATTGGTTTAAGTCGTTGTATCCTGTCCATCCATATTGCGTGATTTGCGATAAAGCATCTGCCGGCCCGGGAGTATTGGCTCCGCCTACATGAGCATATAATGGATTACTGCCGTACTCCGATATGAAATCCAGAAAATAAGTTCTGGCAGAACGAACCGGACCTACCTGTCCTGCATCCTGGCAATAAAACACTGCTAAAAATCTGGTAATGCTTCCCTCTGCTATTGCTTCATAGATAACATCTGCTGATGAAAGACCGGATTGCGGACGGGCATTTTGGTGATTTTCTATCATTACGCCAAGCGGCCTATGCTTTCCCCACCAATCCCTTTGCACTGTTGAATACAATGTTCCATTTAGAGGACAGGCTTCGGTCTTCGGGAGAGTTGGACTAAAAACCGTCTTACCATTTACATTGGCAACAGGAGGAGTCGACGGAGAAGTTGTGAGTTTTTGCGTTTGAGCTTTCGTAGACAATAGGAAATAAGAAACGCCTGTAAAAAATATATAGACAAAAATTGCCAACGCTATACTTATTATTGTCTTTCTATTCATAATGTTATTTCTTGCTTGCCTCTTTAATGGCTTTCTTTTCTTCTTCAGATAATTCGTACTCTAAAGCTTTGCCTTTAACTATCCGTTTGGCATACCATCTTGTTCCGGAACGAGAATATAATCCTGAAATTACTACTCCCGTATCGCTCTCATCAATTAAGGAAAGCGCAAAACTTTGATCTCCTCCTGTATCTTTGAAGGGATTAAAACGGACAAGCCCGACTTTTTGGATATGCAAACGTCCGTCCTTTTCTATAGTATCACACCACGATTTTAAATAGTCAATATCTTTTCGTGAAACATCAACTTGTTTTAAGATATTTTCTAAAACAGCCTTCAAACTCTTTTCCGTTATGCCTTTTGTCAGCTTATTGTAATGCGATGATAACTGCCACATCAAAACTGCAAGAACTACAATGCATAAGAAAAGAAAAGCAAAAGAAGGGAGTATAAAATCGTAGGGCATAAAATTATATTAGCCTCTTGACAGCTTCGTGTCAATAGTGTAATCTTTGCCTATTGCATGGCTAAGCATAGAAAAACTCTTAAACAAAAATTAGCAGCAGAAACTCGCCACGAGACTTACAGTTTCAAAAGTCAGAATATTATTTTATCTAATACTTTAGTCAATAAAACAGCAATCATTCCTCCTGTTAATTCAAGCAATCTCTATTCTTTTCTCATTTCGGATCTTAGAAAAACCTTCATCCTAACTCTTTCCATAGTTGCTTTCCAAATTATTCTTTTCTTTCTTTTGAAGCATCACGTATTTGTGTTTCCCGGAATAAATTACTAGTGAAAGGGGGTGAAATATAATATGGCATCAATGTATTGTGTAAAGTGCAGAGCGAAAAGAGAAGATGCAAACGCTCAAGCAGTTACAATGAAAAATGGCAAACCAGCAATGAAAGGCAAATGTCCAGTTTGTGGAACAGGAATGTACAGAATTGGAAAAGCCTAGATTGTTAAGGCGAATTCTTGAAGAGTTTTAGGATATCCTATTCTTCAAGAAACAAAAGAAAAACCCCGCATTCTATGCGGGTTTTTTCTTATTTAGACGCAGGAGTTTTTAAAACCTTTGCTGGAGTTTTTGGAGATTGCTTATTAATAAGCTTATCATGTTCTTGCCAAAATTTCATAAGACCCGTATCTCCTTTGGGATGCTTGACACCAATTACAATATTACCCGTTCTCACCGTACCGATAGATACTCGCCATTTATAGAATTGTACAGACCCATCTTCAATATTTGTTGTTAATCGATATATAAATCTCTCCCTTGTGGGATATTTTTCTCCTTCGCTATCCGTAATTACTTCAACCGTAGAACCACTATTTAAAGCAGCAAGCTTATATGAAGACAACGATAAAGGTTCGTTCTTTATTTGCAGAGTGACCATCCTACCTTCAACAACATCTTTCTTTAAGTTACTTTGGTCAATTGGTTGTCGTTCTGGCATAAGAAAGAGATAGTAACACTGAAGAAAGAAAATGTCAACTAGAGGCCTACCTGCTCTTATAGTGTTCCAACTTGAAAACTTTGACAACGGAGACGTCCCACTGTCCGACGATTTCCGCTCTACCGAACCCTGCAATTTCCCAAAGAGAATTACCCAATGGATGACATTCGATGGTCTCACAAACAACTAATAACTGATCCGTCACCGTAGCTCGCTTCGGATCATTTACCGCATTCTCTATAACGTTCGGCGGCTGATTATTAAGGGTAAAAAAGTAACGGTAGGCATGATCGGAATTTGCTCCTGTAATTAGAGCGAAATTAAATGGTTTTCCATCTGTTTTGGACAAAACAAACTGCGAAATTCCTTCGACTTGTTTTAATTGACGATTGGGAACGGATCTAAATGGTATTCCTTGAACGTTAATAAAAACAATTCCTATAAATGCTATGCTCGCTAAAGTTTTGCCCATTGAATTCTTGTTCCAGAAATATGAAATGCTGTTTCCAACTAACAAGAATGGTAACGGAAACATAAATCCAAAGTAGTAATCGTAAATAGACTTTTTATAAAAACCGAAAAGCGAAATTCCCACAACGAACCAAATAAATAAAAGGCTCAGCTTAGGCAGGTCTTTTACACGCTTTTTAAATCCGGCGTAACAACTTTTGAGGAAAATGTATGTGCTGGTTATTGCTAATGCAACCGTTAATAAATACCATATCTCAATATTTCTGCGCAGCCCCATTGAAACTTGTTCCGGGGGAGGAAAATTAGTTACGAGTCTTTCGAATAGTCTTAAGAATACATTGGTTATCGTTTCAAAAAATTTATTGCCTCCGCCAGTATCGCCTGAATGAAAAACGAAATTGAATATGCTAATTATATTCTGAAAACCATGACGAACTTCAAATGCCAAAAAAGGCAACCATCCTAAGATAAATCCTACTAGTAAAAATAAAAAATCTTTAATCGCTCTTTGATCACGCCTTGTAAATAAAACGTATAAAACTATAATTACTCCGACAAAAGTAGCTAGATAATGAAGCTGCATTAAAATTCCAAGAAGTATTCCTGATAATATAAATAGCCAATAATTATTTTTGCTTAACGCTTTATACAATACGTATAGGGTAAGAAGCGAGAAAAACGGCATAAGATTAGGATTCCATGATGAACGGGAATAAGCGATTACTAACGGAGAAATGCTATACAGAAAGGCTGCTATAATTCCAACTTCTTTTCCCAGAAATTCAGCTCCAACTTTATAGACAAGCCAAACAGCTGCTACTCCAAATAACGCAACCATTACGGCCGGGCCAACAGGATTATAGTTGAATAACCAAAGAAACGGAGCCATAAAATAGTAATATATGGGCCCTAAGAAAAATCCGCCGACCGAAGCCGTAGGACCAAGAAGCGTTAAGTGCCCATGCAAAATATTGTAGACAATTAAGACATCTCTTCCTTCGTCTCCTAAAAAAGTCATGTAATCGGCGATTTTATAAAGCCTAAGAAATGCGGCTAGAAGTAATATTGTTGGCATTAGTAAAAATTGAAAAATTCGTTTCATTTTTTGGGATGTTTTTTCCAGATAACGCGACTATACATTGTAAAATTCCAGATCAATAATAGTCCCGTACCTATAATAAAATATATGTAGGGATACTTCCTTCCGTACATTAATTCCCCGACCTTTATTACTCCGGACTGAATCAGCCAAACGCCAATATTTGAAGAAAGGAAAAATTGCAGCATTTTCCATAAATAAGAACCTAAATTAACACTTTTTCTTTCTTTAAATGTCCAAAGGTTGTTTAGATTGTAATTAGAAAAAATTGCAAACTGGGCAGCTATTATATTCGCAAAAAATAAGCTTAACTTTGTATTATTGATAAAAAACGCGTAGAGAAGAATATTTATAGCAAAACCTGTACTTCCGACTACCAAAAATTTCCCAAATGAACCGGATATTAATTCTTTTATTCTGGAACTTATAACGTATCTTAAAAGATCAGCTATATATTCTCTTGGCACAATTTTTGATCGTCCCAAAGTCCTATCTGTAAAATTAATTGGCACTTCTGCAATCTTGAAACCGTCACGAGCTGCTTTATGCAGAAACGAAACTTGAAATGTGTATCCTAAAAAAGATGTAAGCTCATTTTTTTCCCTTAGAAAAACCTCCTTCTTAAGACATCTAAATCCCCCTGTCCAATCATGAATTGAGAACCGCATCAGAATTGCCCTAACCAGTAGATTTCCAAAGATAGAAAAAAGTTTTCTTTGAAATCCCCAATTGGAAGGAATTGATCCTCCTTGACTATACCGAGTCCCAACAGCCATATCTGCTCCTTCGTCAATCTTTTTGAGAAATTCCGGAATTTTTTTGGGATCGTGGGACAAATCTGCATCCATCTCAAACATTATTTCTGCACCCATCTTCTGAATTGTATAAGTCATCCCTCTTATGTAAGCTGCTCCCAATCCTTTTTTTTCTCCGATACAAAGGTCCACATTTTTCCACTTATTCATCAATCTTTTTACCTCTTGCGAAGTTCCATCAGGCGAGTTATCATCGGCAACCAAAATATTCATATTGTGATTTTTTATAGTGGGGAAGATTTGAGTTTCCAAAATATCAATCAAGCGCTCTATATTTCCTTTTTCATTATATGTGGGAATAATTACAACAACTTTCATATTATTTATAGACTTTTGAAATATGCTATTGTTTGGAGTAACCCTTTCTCAAGCGAAATCTTAGGCTGCCAATCTAGTAATCTACTGGCCTTATTTATGTCCGGATTTCGGCTTTTGGGATCATCTTGCGGAAGTTCCTCAAAAACTATTTCCGAAGAAGAATTTGTAATCTTTTTTATGATTCTTGCTATTTCTAAAATTGTTTTTTCATCGGGATTTCCTAAATTAAGTACTTCACCTTTCGTATTATCAATAAACATTGCCCTCTTTAAACCCCCAACCATATCATCTATATAACAAAAGCTTCTTGTTTGTTTTCCGCTGCCGTATACTGTTAAGGGACTGTTACGAATAGCTTGATTTACGAAATTGGAAACTACTCTGCCATCATCTATCTGCATATCAGGACCGTATGTGTTAAAAATTCTGATAATTCTGGCGTCTAAATTATGTTTTCTAACATAAGCCATTGTTATCGCTTCGCCAAATCTTTTTCCCTCATCGTATACAGAACGGACTCCGTTTGGATTGACATTGCCGAAATAATCTTCTTTTTGCGGTGAGACATTCGGATCGCCATAAATTTCCGACGATGAAGCATAGAGAATTTTCGCATTATTTTTTCGCGCTAGTTCCAATAAATTATATGTTCCCACGGAATTGACCAACAGAGTTTCTATTGGATGATTTATGTAGCTTCTTGGACTCTTTTTGTTGGGGGATGCAGGAGATGCAAGATGAAAAATAAAATCTATATGCGCTAAGCTCAAATCTTTATTTAAATCTTTGGAAATATCCTGCTGTATGAAACTGAAATTTTTATCTCCCAGAAGAACGTCTATGTTTTTCCTATCTCCGGTTATCAGATTATCTATTGCTATAACTTTATATTTATCATCAAGAAGTTCCTTGCATAGATGGGATCCTATAAATCCTGCGCCGCCGGCCACCAAAACTGTCTGCATATACTACTTCCTACCCTGCTCTCTTTCTAAATCCGCTTTAGCCATCATTTCAACAAGGGATTTAAAACTTGTTTTAGGCATCCAACCCAACACTCTTTTTGCCTTACTGTAATCTCCGATTAGATAATCAACTTCTGCCGGACGCATATGCTCTTTTTTATTCGAAACCGTATATTTTTTCCAATCATCTATACCTACCGCTTTAAATGCCAGTTCTACGAATTCCTTGACGCTATGATTTTCTCCTGTTGCTATAACATAATCATCAGGCTTCTCTTGCTGCAGCATAAGCCACATTGCCTCTACATAATCTCCTGCAAATCCCCAATCTCTTTTGGGCTCCAAACTTCCAAGTTCCAATTTATCTTGTTTACCTAACTTTATTCTTGCTGCGGCATTACTTATCTTACGCGTTACGAACTCAAGTCCTCTACGGGGCGATTCATGATTGAATAGAATTCCGCAACAGGCAAATATACCAAAACTCTCTCTATAATTCACCGTTATATAATGTCCATAAACTTTTGCCACTCCATAAGGACTTCTTGGGTGAAATCTGGTTGTTTCTGTCTGCGGACTTTCTGTTACCTTACCGAACATTTCGGATGAGGAAGCTTGATAGAACTTAATTTTTGGATTTACAACTCTAATTGCCTCCAAAAGACGAGTAACCCCTAAAGCGGTAAATTCTCCTGTTAAAACAGGCTGGTTCCAGGAAGTCTTAACGAAAGATTGAGCTGCTAAATTATAAACTTCATCCGGCTCTGCTTCCATAAGAGCAGATGATAAAGAACTCTGATCCAGCAAGTCACCTTGCAAAATAGTAATTTGATCTTGAATATGCACTATTCTTTCATTATTGACAGTACTTGATCTTCTTGTTGTACCAAAAACTTGATATCCTTTTTTAAGTAAAAACTCTGCGAGATAGGAAGCGTCCTGCCCCGTAATACCTGTAATTAATGCTTTTTTCATATAAATAATATTTTAAATTATCTTTCTCCAATAGTCCAGAGTGTCTTTCAAGGTAGTTTCCAATGGGATTTCGGGTTCCCATCCTGTCTTGTCTGTAAATTTTTTCCTATTGCATATTAATTCTTGCTCATCGGATGGACGAAAACGTGATTTGTCAATTTGAATTCGTATTTGTTTTTTCGATAAAGATAAGAGTTTGTCTAAGATTTCAGATATTCTGTACGAGGATCCGCTCCCTATATTGTACACATCCCCAATCTCGCCTTTTTCTACGGCAAGAAGATACGCTTTAACCATATCTCTGACATCGGTAAAATCTCTTTTTGCGGAAAGGTTACCTACGAAAATAGTTGGCTCTATCTTGCCAGCTTCTGTCTCCGCAATTTGCTTGGCAAATGACGCAACTACAAATTTAGGCGATTGTCTTGGTCCTATATGATTGAATGGCCTGACTCTTACTATTTTAAGTCCGTATGATAAAAAATATTGGAAACCTAAAAAATCTTGGGCTATTTTGGAAACAGAATATGTGTTTGTCGGTCTAAAACTTGTTTCTTCGTCTATAGGCAAGTCTTTTTTGTCAACTATACCGTATACATCTGCCGATGAAACGACAAGTATTTTTGTATCTAAAAGTTTATTTTTCCGAATTGCTTCTAAAAGATTTATTTGGGCTGTTACATTATTCGTTATAGTTGCTGCGGGATTTTGAAAACTATCCGCTGGAGAAGTTAATGCGGCTAAATGAAAAACCATGTCCGGCTCATACTCATTTATTAAAAGGTTTACTTTTTTATCATCAAGCAAATTAAGCTTTACGGGTTCAATTCTATCTTTTATGCCGGCTATTAATTTTAAACTTTCATCCGTTAAGTATGTACCCTTAATAGCGAACTTGCCTAATGATAATAAATATTCTGCTAAAAAACTTCCGGCAAAACCGGTAATTCCTGTTATAAAAACTTTCTTCATCTTCCAACGCCAACATAAGTAAAGCCTATTTTTTGCATTTCAGTCGGATCATAAATATTTCTTCCGTCTAGGAGGATTGGATTTTTCATAATATTTTTTATTTTCTTCAAATCCAGTTGCCTAAATTCATTCCACTCCGTAACCAAAATCAAAAGATCGGAATCTTCAGCTGCAGCATAAGCATTTTGAACGAATTCTACGTTTTTAAGAAGCCTTTTTGCGTTGGTAATTGCAATAGGATCGTAGGCTTTTATTTTTGCTCCCATACTTTGAAGTTTATTAATAATAGTAATCGAAGGAGCATACCTCATATCATCCGTATCTGGCTTAAACGCTAACCCCAATACTCCGATCGTTTTATTTTCCACCTTTCCCTCTAAAAGTTTTTTTGCTTTTTCAACTATTCTAATCCGGGCTTCTTCATTTATGCTCTCTACATCCTTAAGAAGAGTAAAATCGTATCCATTTTCTCTGGCAATTGCTATTAAAGCTTTTACATCTTTGGGGAAACAGCTGCCGCCAAATCCCGCTCCGCAACCTAGAAACGCCTGCCCAACTCTTTTATCTAATCCTACTGCCCTCAAAACATCCTGACCATTTGCGCCGGTTGCTTCCGAAAGAAAGGCAATAGCGTTAGCAAAAGAAATTTTTGTTGCCAGGAAAGCATTGGAAGCATATTTTATCATCTCGGCAGTTTCGATATTTGTTTTAACGACATTTCCGTCAATCGGTCTATGAAGCTCGATTAATAAATCTTGGGCTTTTTTAGATTCTGTTCCTATGATAATTCTGTCTGGATGAAGCGTGTCGGAAATTGCCTGTCCTTCACGAAGAAACTCCGGGGATGAAGCTATATCGAATTGAACTTTCTTAGACTTAACCTTGCTTATTATATCTTTTACTTTTTTATTTGTCCCAACAGGAACAGTACTTTTTGTTATAACTACCGTATAATGAGTAAGATTTTCTCCTATTCTTTTCGCTACTTCAAAAACGGTTGATAAATCCGCTTCGCCACTTGGAGCTGAGGGAGTTCCAACGGCAATAAACACTACACTTGACTCCTCTATTGGTTTTTTATAATCAAGAGTAAACAACAAACGCTTAGCTTTAACATTACGTTTGACTATTTCTTCTAATCCCGGCTCATAGATTGGGAGTATTCCTTTTTTTAAATTCTCTATCTTTTCCCTTGTATGGCCTATCACCCACACGGTATTCCCTAAATCTGCGAAAACCGAAGCCGTTACCAGACCTACATAACCATGGCCTACAAATGTAATTGTCATAAATAAAATTAAAAATTATAAATCAAATGTCAAAAATATATTTGAGATTTTATATTTGATTTTTAATCTCTCTTAGTCCTTCTTCAAATGTTTTCATTTTTATGCCCTGTTTTTGTATTTTAGCATTTTTAATAGCTACGCGAAAGGGCCTTGGAGCACGATGTTTAAAAAACTCTTTTCTTGTTATAGTTTTTATAAGTGTTTTATCGAAATTGAATACTTCTGCGATTTTTACAGCAGCCTCATAAGGACTTACGAAGCTGCTTCCGACGATATGAAAAATTCCCTTAGAGTTATTCTTAAGTAATTTATCCAAAGCAAAAGCTATATCGTCAATAAAAGTCGGAGTCATAATATGATCAGTTACCATATTAAGAGGTTCTTTGTTTTTGAAAAAATGAATTAAGTTCCTAACGAAATCTTTCCTTTGGAAATTTGCCCTATAAGGATACGCCAGTCTTGCTATAATCCAATTTAGATTTGAGTTCTGCACAATTTTTTCTCCTTCATATTTCGTTGTTGCATACCAATTAACAGGATTAGGCTTATCTTCTTCTGAATATGCCGATTCTTTTTCTCCATCAAAAACAAAATCTGTTGAGATATAAATTAATTTTTTATTGCTTTTTTCGCAGGCTTCAGTAATATTTCTTGTTCCCTCAACATTTATTCTCCAAGTATCTCCATCTACTCCTAAAATTTTATCTTTTTCGCATCCGTCTACATCTGTTTTCGCAGCTAAATGGAGAACAACCGAGGCGCTGGAACTATTTATTTTCTCGTCAATAGCTCCTTTATCTGTAATATCCGTATCGGAAAATTCAAATTCATGATTACCATTAAGAAGCTCAACAACCCTCGATCCAATCAATCCCGATAATCCCGTTCCCAAAATCTTCATATTTCTCCATATTGTTCTTTGTAGTATTTTTGATATTCTCCTGTCTTAACTCTTTTCCACCATTCTTCGTTATTCTTGTACCATAGAATTGTTTTTCCCAACCAATCATCGAAATTGTGGAGAGGCTGCCAGCCTAGCTCATTTTTTATTTTACTCCAATCAATTGCATATTTTCTGTCGTGTCCGGGCCTGTCTTTAACAAATTCTATATAACTATCATCTTTTTGTAAAAAACTAAGTATTTTTTTTGCAACTGTTAGATTATTAATATCTTCGGTCGAACCTCCAACGCAATAAGTTTCTCCAACTTTGCCTTTTTTCAAAACAGCATCAATTGCCCTACAATGATCTTCTACGTAAAGCCAGTCCCTTACATAAAGTCCATCTCCGTATACGGGTATTTTCTTTCCTTCCAAAACATTCGTAATCGCAAGGGGTATCATCTTTTCTGGAAATTGATACGGCCCGAAATTATTCGAACAATTGGTTATGGTAATAGGTAAATTATATGTCTCAAAATAAGCCCTTACCAAATGGTCTGATCCAGCTTTGCTTGCTGAATAAGGACTTCTGGGATTATAATTTGTTCGTTCATTAAATTTACTCTTATCTTCTAATTTAAGGCTTCCGTATACCTCATCCGTTGATACGTGGTGAAATCTTTTAATTTTATTTTTTACAGCAGCATCTAATAAGATTTGTGTTCCGACAATATTCGCCATAATAAAATCTGCTGGTCTTTTAATTGACCTGTCAACATGACTCTCCGCCGCAAAATGCACTATAATATCTATACCCTCCATTGCCCTATTAACATCGTTCAAATTTAAAATATCTCCGTGTATAAAAAAATAATTGGGGTTATTTTTAATACTTTTAAGATTTCCCAAATTACCTGCATAGGTTAACTTATCAAGATTGACAATTTGGTCGCTGGGATAATTTTTCATCCAGTATAGTATAAAGTTTGATCCTATAAATCCTGCGCCTCCTGTTACCAAAATTTTCATATTTCTATAATTTTTGCTCTCTTCTTAACTTATCTAAAAGAAAAATCCCAATCATAGTTGCCGAATGATTTATCTCCCCGTTTACTACTTTTTCCAATGCATCTTTCAAAGAAATCTTAACTACTGTAATATCTTCCCCCTCAATTGGCTCTTGCTTACCCATCTCAAGACCTTTTGCTAAAAAAGTGTGAACCTTACTTCTAAAAGCGCTTGCTGCTGTTTCGGTTCTAGCCAATTCTTCCCATTGTACCGCTGTAATCCCAGTTTCTTCTTTTAGCTCTCTCTTTGCAGCAGCAAGCGGAGTCTCATTCTCTTCAACATGCCCTGCCACTGCTTCAAGCATTACCTTTCCAAGAAGATATCTATATTGATTAACCAAATAAACCTCGTAATCATCAGTTATTGGAAGCACAGAAACTATTGGAATACGTTCCGCTATATAATGTGTTCTTTTCGAACCTGTCGAAAGAATAAGTTTTAACTTTTTGACATTAAAAAGTTTTGTTTTTAAAACGGTTTTTTGGGAAATAATTTTTGTTTCATTCATTATTAAAGATCTGTCTCTACAGTTCCCCGTTTTTTACTTTTTGAGCAACCAGATTATTTGCTTTAAGCAACTCATCGTAAGACGTTCCGGCGTCTATCCACCAATCGATAATTCTACAGGTCAGTGTTCCATCTTTGAGGTAAAAATTGTTAAGATCTGTGACCTCCAGCTCATTTCGCGCAGACGGAGTAAGGCTTTCTACAAAACCAAATACGCGGCTATCATACATATATATTCCTGTTTGAGCTATATCTGATTTCGGGTGCTCCGGCTTTTCTTCAATTGAGATTACTTTTCCTTTATTATCAAGCTCTATAACTCCATATTGCCTGGATTGCGTATCCATTCTAACACCAAAGACCATTGCGCCTTTTTCTTTTTTTTCGAAATCCTCAACAGTATTATGTAAATTAAAGTTAAAAATATTATCCCCAAGAATTACCAAAGTTTTTTCTCCTTTTACGAATTCCTTAGCTAAGCTAATCGCATCTGCAATTCCGCCTTTGGGATTTTTCTGAACGGCATAATACAATTTCATGTCAAATTCTTCCCCTGCTCCCAGTAAGTTTGCGAAATGTCCGGCATGATCAGGAGAACTTGTTAACAACACTTCCTTAATCCCTGCTTTTTTCATTGTCTCAAGGGGATAATAAACCATCGGCTTATTATAAATAGGCAGTAGATGTTTGTTTGTAACCCACGTAAGAGGTCTTAAACGTGTTGCTAATCCTCCTGCTAAAATTACACCTTTCATAATTCGATTACAGTCCGAAACCTCCCTTTAAAATAAACAAAACCATTGATAATCCAATACAGCCAACCAAGATGTATTCTATCACAATTTTCATATTTAGGTCATGATTTACCAAATGATGTAATATTCCCCAGAATATATAAAAAATAGTTACTATGGTAACTTCTATCATCTGCAGTGGCCTGTTTGACGACGACAAAGCAACAATAATTAAACCAAATGCTAATATCAAAAACAGAGAAATGCTATAACCGATATGGCTATGAAGTTTTTTATACATCAGACAATTACCCCCTTATTAAGTATACCAATAAGAATAATTAACATTGCGAAAAATGAAATATGATCCGTGTTGTGTCCGACAAAACGTACAATTTTTTTTCTTTCCACAACAATCATGTCCAAAGTCAAAACTGCAATAAATATATACAATATCGTCTTGTCAATGAGAGAAGACAAAGATAAAGAACTTATGAGACTACCTTTAACTGCATAATCCTTATTAGAAACCGTGGAGACAGCTTTAACGGAATTTTTAGGAGGGTTATAGGCTAATGACGCTGGGTTCTGCCCTCCCAGCTCCTGAACTACCAAAACCGTGTCTTCACCGCTAAGTTTGCCTTCTTCTATGGCAAACCCAACATCTTTATAATTTTGGGAAAGTAAATTCGCTCTATGCAGGGGACTTTCCATCCATGCGTTGACAACGTTATCTGTATTATCAAATCCACGAGCCAGATTTTCTCCTGCGTACACATAATTATAACCTGATGATTTTATAAAAACCCACCATGATGTTTTTCCATCAGGAGAATTATGCGCCCAATAGTTTTTTGCGAACATGTCTTTGGCTTTATTGACTGCTGCCACAGAAAGCTTTTCATTTAGAATTAACGGCGACAATCCATTTGCTTCTCTTTCCTGATTAACAAGAAGCAGAAGTTTTTGAGAAGAAATGTCTGCGGATATGCCTAAAACAGATGGAAAATTAAATCTTAATGCAGGAATTAAAAAGCTGGCACAAAAAATAATAATTAAAACGAACAAAAGGCTTTTGTGATGCAGAAGCTTAGCTCGATAGTTATTATTCTCGTGAGGCAAGAAATATTGAAGAATGCTATTCATTCTTTTAGTATAGCACCCAAGTTAATCATCAACAAATTAATTTATTTTTCCATAGACAGGAATTTTAAGAAGGAATGAAAAAGTATTGGCAATCGCCATTCCTACCCTAATCCCGGTCAACGATCCTTTTCCCTTCTGGATCTCTATCGCATTTAAATCTTTCACAGATATCTTATTTTTATTCAAAATGCTATTTATTGCCAATAGAATGAGTTGAGTTTGATTATGGTCGATTTTTTGTTGCGCGATTTCTTCTTGACCGTTGATTCTTAACCCGATAATAATTTCCTCATTGCTTGACGTATCTATTATTAAAGTTTTCATATTGCTATATCTATTGCTCCTTTTCTTAAAATTTTCCATGGTTTTATTGAACAATCAATGACAGTTGAAGCTTTTTCTCCGGACTTATCTTTGTTCGTAACTACATAATCAACCAGCTTGATTAATTCGGGGTCTAAATCTTTAAGCTCATAAGGTGTTTTTTCTCCATGGAAATTAGCAGACGGTCCAAGAATTGGAACGCCAACGCCCCTTATTAGAGAACGTGTGATTTCATTATTAGGCATCCTTACTCCTAAATTATTTCCCCCGCCTAGAACAAGATTCGGCACTTTATCTATTCTGCTTTTAAGAATAAGCGTTAAAGCTCCGGGCCAATATTTTTTTATTAAATTCTCTAAAACTTCTCCTGGAATAGGTAAGAGATATTTTTGCGCCATTTCTATACTATCTACCAAAACAGGAACAGGTTGGTTCCTTGGTCTTTTCCTGATATTAAACAGACGTTCTATTGCTCGCTCGTCGTCAATTCTGCATCCTATACCAAAAGCCGTATCTGTGGGAAATATTACTATTCCTCCCTCATTTAAAATCTCTACAGCTTTCTGAATTTCCTCATTCATAATTAATTATGGTTATCTTTCTCTTATTTTCATCTAAATATTCAAATTTAATATCCCATCTTTTTTTTGGAAGTCCATTTCCAAGTTTTTCTGCCCACTCAATAGCAATGATATTATTGGGATTATCTAAAATCTCTTTTAATTCTAGTTCCTTCACGTCCATTAAATTTTCCATCCGGTATAAATCCACGTGATAAAAATTCATGATTCTTAATTCATGATTCTTCATTCTATATTGTCGTACAATAATAAATGTCGGTGAGATGATCCTCCTTTTAATACCTAATCCTTCCGCTAAGCCTTGCACAAAAGTAGTTTTTCCGCTTCCCAAATCCCCATATAGAGCTAAAACAAGAGCTTTTTTAGGGGTTGAACCCCTAAATTCACTTATAATTTTTTCACCTAATTTTTGTGTTTCTATAAAGCTATTTGTAATAAAAGTTTGTTGATGCATTTTAATGCCTCATTTTGAATTTCCGAAAGATTAGTATACCACAGGTCGCAAGAAAAAGACTTCCTAACCCAATCAATACTTTGGGAGTATTATTTGTCTGCTCGCCTAAAACCTCTGTTTTCTTTTTCGCTATTCCTTTCGTCGGTTCCTGCGTACTTAATAAAAATCCGCTAAGAG
>JBBTZX010000034.1:0-40074 GCA_038061125.1 Patescibacteria group bacterium
TTTAGATATAAAATGGATTTACCTCTTAAATCGTACGATAAGAATTACAATATTAATTTATATACAGCCTAATAGCATTTAAAAAAGTTAATTCTGTTTGCAATTCCTTCAGCTTGAACAGGTACGCTAAGTAATACTTTACACGCTTGATATATTTTTTCTTTATTGAATATCCCATCCAAAATATCTTGTTTTACATTAGCTTCAGGATAATTTGCTCCGTGGGCAATGACAATAGTTTTACTTGAAATGGCGTCATTTGTTAAAACTTCTTTATCGTATAACCCTTTTGTAAAAAAATATTCATGAGCATCTCTAATATTATCTAGAGGAGAAGTGCGGGTTAATATAAGAAGAGCCGGAGTAATGTCGTTAACTCCATAAAGAAATTCCGGTTTTTCTTTTTTAATTACAGCAAGAATTTTATTTACATCGTTAACTTTTTGTAAATTTTTATAAGAAGAAATATACGTATAAAGATTAAAAGTAAGGAAAATAAAAACAATAGTAGGTATTACGAGTTTTTGAATACCAAATTTATTTTTTGAAAATTCAAAAAATTCATACAGGGAAAGGCATAAAAAAGGAATTATGAAGTTAAGATACAAGTAGTATATGTCCTGATAATAGAAGAAGAAAGCAAGTCCCCAGAAAGAAATGGCGGCAAAAAATTTGTTTTTCTTGAAATTTAATAGATTAAAAATTAAAAGAACAAAAAGTGCGAAGTCTTTTGTTATAAAAAACCATCCAACTTCTATTTTGGAAATTCCTGCAGGGCGTATGAGAGAAAAACCAAAAATATCATGAAAAAATTGCTTCGGGGCAATAATTAAAGAAGGGATAAGAATAATGGCTAATGCTATAGAGAAGCCGATACCAAACTGGAATAATTTCTTCCAGTTTTTATTTACTAGAAGTATGGTAAAAAAAGATAAGGGTATAGAAATAAAATAGGCTTTAGTTAATAAAGCCAAAGCAATAAAAACGCCCGATATAAAAAATTTATTTCTTTGGAATAATAAAAAACCTAATACTGCAAATAAAGAGGCGGTAAAAACGCCAGTTTGATGATCGGAAGTAGATAATACAATAAAAGAAAAAATGTAGAGCAGAGAACTTAGCGTAGAGATAAAATTACTTTTTGTTGAATGGTAAGTAGTTACGTAGATGATAAAAGTTACGATTATGACTTCTATTGTGGATGTGAGGTAAAAAAGATTAATATTGCCCCCAGTTATAAAATAATAAAATGATGAAATATATCCAAATAAAGGGAAGTTGGAGAAAAAGAAATCTTTATATAATATTTTTCCGTGGATAATTTGGTATGCGATATTAAAATAAATATTGGTGTCGGAAAGTCTTATCCCCAAATTTGTCACTTTGACTACGAAAAATATAAGAAGGAAACTGAAAAGGGGAATCAAGCGTATCATTTCTTAATTCTTAAAATAGTCCATCTAATTTTATCCAATAGCTTATATATTTCATAAAAGAATGAATTAATAACTAAATCAAAACTTCCAATAAATTCAACAAGTTGTCCTCCATAGCCTTCTTTAAACCGATGAAATCCATACCATGGGTCATTTTTATCAGGATTAGATCCGAGCGCTCCCCACATATCAAATTTTTTCAAACCAAGTTTTTTGCCAAATTTAATAGCTTCCCACATCATGAGATTTGATGCCATAGTTTCTCTATAAAGACTTGATGAGGCGCCATAAGGATAATAAAGGGTATCTTTATAAACAAAGAGAATCCAAGCAGTTAATATTTGATTTTTATATTTTGCTAACAAAAGCCGTGCAGTCAATTTATCGACATTTGAATTTTGAGTTTTTAATGTGTTCCACATCAGCTTATGATAATTTTCTGTGTGTGCATAGAAATTTTGACGTTTAGTTGTTTCTTTTGTAAGTTTTAGATATTCCTCAAAAGCTTTATCCGAATTATCTTCAATTATTTCAACATTATGTTTTTGAGCTATTTTAATGTTGTATCGAGTCTTCGGATGCATTGATTTTAATAAATCTTCTTCACTTTTTGTTAAATCCAAAATAAATGTATATTTGGTGAAAAGAGGATGAAAAGAAGGCCTAATGCCTAAATTTGCCATTTGCCATTTACCATTTGCCATTTGCTTTACGTTTGGTTCAAGTTGGATAAAAATACATTTCTCTTTTTTACCAATCTCACGAAGTTTAACTACCATTTCTTTTGTTGGCATAGGGCTTTTCGGCAGATATCCTACAGTCCAAGGAGTATGCGGAATTTTATGGATTGTTAGCTGAAATCCCTTTTCTCTGATAACTTTTAGTCCTGTTTTTTGCCTAAATTCGCCCCATTCTAAAGATTGCATGGGATGAATTGAATTATTGTTCATAGATATTCCGGTAAATTTCTATCTAAATTTACAGCATGCAAATTATTCGAAATTACTTCTTCCGGTAGCTCCAAAAGAAATCTGGATATTGTATTGGACGTTCGCTGTCCGAAGAAAATTCTTCGGGAGGCAAAAGTTAAAAAGAGTTTTTCTTTTGCTCTTGTCATTCCTACATAGCATAAACGTCTTTCTTCCTCCAATTCATTTTTGTCCATAAGGCTTCTCTGGTGGGGGAATAATCCTTCTTCCATTCCAACCATAAAAACTATGGGAAACTCAAGTCCTTTAGCCGCATGAAGAGTCATTAAAGTTATCGCATCTTTTCTATCGCTATCTTTGGCAGGTTTGTCCGGCATGTATTCTTGTTCAACTAAGGCAATATTTTCCAGAAATTCCGTAAGATTTGGAAAGGCAACTGCAACCGAACGAAGTTCTTTAATATTTTCCAGCCTTTCTTTATCTTCCTCCTCGCTTTTATCATATAACGAAAGATAATCAGTTGCTTGTAAGATTTTATCCAATACCTCAAGAGTTGTAATATTTATTGGATCTTTTATTTTTTCTACCAACTCCAGAAATTTATTCATTCTTCCTTTCCCCAATTTGCCAATCCTTCTATACGAAACCATATCTTTTGGATTTTCCAAAAATCTAACAAACGCTAGGATATCTTTAATTTCCTTCCTTTCGTAAAACCTAGTACCGCCAACCAGAACATAGGGTATGCCTTGATGTAATAATATTTCTTCAATGACTCTGGATTGTGCATTAGTTCTATAAAAAATTGCTACGTCGGTAAATTTCCAGTCAGAGGTTGGTCCGCCTTTGGCGGAAAAATTTGAGTTTCGAGATTTAAGATTAGCAATCTCTCTAACTATAAATTCTGTTTCATCTTGTTCGTTTCTTGCTTCGTAGATTATAATATTTTCTCCTTTTGGATTTTTGGTCCAAAGAGATAGGACAGGATGAGTAGTATTATGTGAGATAACCGAAGAAGCAGCATCCAAAATTTTCTGCGTAGAGCGATAATTCTGTGAAAGAGCAAATGTTTTTGCACCCTTAAAGTCCTCTTTGAATTTCGTAAGATTGGTAAAATCCGCACCCCGCCAACTGTAAATGCTTTGGGAAAAATCGCCAACAACGCAAATATTTTTCCATTTAAGAGAAAGGGTCTTGGTTAAATAGTATTGTGCATGATTGGTATCCTGATATTCATCAACCATAATATATTGAAAGCGATTCTGATATTTCTTAAGGATTTCTTGTTCTTTGTTGAAAAGCTCTATGGTTTTTAGTAAAAGATCATCGAAATCCAAAGCGTTGTTTTCCGAGAGCTGTTCTTGATATTTAATGTAAATTCTGGCTGCTTGTTCCTGAAAATGTCCTCTTGCATATCTAGGATATTCAAGCGAGGTTATCAGCTCATTTTTGGCCTGGGAAATTGCGCCTAATATAGAAGAAGGTTTATAATCTTTGGTTGGAATATTTAGTTTTAGCATAGCTTCTTTTATTGCATCCAGCTGATCGGTAGTATCGTATATGGCAAATTTTTCCGAAAGGCCGATGTGTTTTCCTTCTATTCTAAGAATTCTGGCACATAAAGAATGAAACGTTGCGATTAATGGTTTTCCTTTTGTGATAAACTTTCCAATTCTTTCTTTCATTTCATTTGCCGCTTTATTGGTAAACGTTACCATTAATATATTGGACGGATCGATACCTTTCTCCTGTATTAAATACACAACTTTATAAGTTAAAACCCTGGTTTTGCCGCTGCCTGCACCCGCAAGTATGACCATCGGACCGTCTGTATTTATTACTGCTTGTTTTTGTTCCAAATTTAAGTCCTTGAGAAAGGCATCAATCATAAGTATTATTATAAGTAAACTACTTTATTAAGTTGAAGGTGTCTTGTAATTGTAACAGTAGCTTAAGCTCTTGACAACCACCTTATAGTGTGATAATATACGTCATCATGGTGCAGGCTTTAGAAAATTTATCCATACATTATAGAATAAAAGGAGATGCTACGAGGGCAGCTCTATATTCAAAGCTAACGGCAGAAGAGCAAGCTAGAGGAACACCTAGAATCCTTTCAGAAGTTCCAGTATTTCTTCTAGGTATACCGGCTGATGAGGGTCTGACTAACAAGGAAATGGAAGCATTGCTAGATTCTGCAAGAGAAAAAGGTCTTAAGGTCAGCGATTGGGCAAGAAGAATAATTGGAAGAGCTGATGTTTCCAAAGACCCTCAAGCATCAGAATTGATGGCATTGGATAATCTTACTATGGGACTTCCTGAATACCCAACAACAACGCAAGTATGGGAAAAATCGGCTGAATTTGGAAACAAAATTTCCGCGGAACGATTCGTCCGCTTTGCAATAGAGGCTGCGGAAGGAAAGATCCCTGTAGAAATAGGAAAACCGTTTGTTGCGATTATGGAGCCAGTGGCTGGCACGAGTGGCGGTCCGGGAGTTCTCTGTCTTGGACGCTCCGGGGGTGGATTGTGGTTGGATGGCCGTTATGCTGATTCTGACGATCAGTGGGGTCCGGTGTTTCGGTTTGTTGTTTCTTCTCGCAAGTAATTAGTTCTTAAATCTTTTGACACTTCGTTTTTTTTGTTCCTTAGTCTCTTTGATTCTGTTATACTTTGAAATTTCCGTCAAAATTTTTTTGATATACTTTTAATAGAAAGATATTGCTGAACGGCTAAGGCTTTTCAATATCTCTCCGGCAAATACATATCGGGAATACAAATGGTTAAGGCTTTCTGTAGAGGATTTGTATTTTGTCAAATTAAAAAAGAAAAACTTGGTGTAATGCGCTGGCTGATTTAAATATCACAAGTAAAATACAGCTTAATCTCTTGTTATTACTAGATAAGCAGTGAATTAGATGGCGTGTTATACGAAAACTGACACGAATGGCAATCCGAAAGTTCTCTATCTTGAACGCAACAAGGATGGATTGTGGTTGAATAGCAATTATGCTAATTCTGACAATCAGTGGAATCCGGAAATTCGGTTTGTTGTTTCTTCTCGAAAGAAGTTCTTTCCGCAACTTAACCGTTGCGGTTTTTTATTGATTCTATCTCTAAACTTTTTCTCCAGCCGCCAAACATTTTGCCGGTTTCATCAAGCTTTATTGCTATCTCTTCGTATTGCTTATGGGAGATAAGTTTGGCTTCCCAGGTTAAAGAAATCAAGAACTTAAGAATATCCAGATTAAAGATGCAGTTAGAAATTTTCTCAAGTTTTTTATCCTTACTGCTAAAATAGGCAGTGTAGGTAATTTCCAAAAGATCGAGAAATTTATTTTCAATTCTGACGCCAAGTGTATAGCGGCTGGTTTTTGGAATATGCGGAACAATAGTAATCCAAATCAAATATCCCTGTTTAATTCTGCTCAAAATAGAACTGCTTTCAGAGAGAGAGAGAGAGTAAAAGACCGTTTCATATTAAATATAATGATATCATTTCTTTGGAAAATTTACTTATTTCATGGCAGGAATTTTTGAGAGGCAAAAGAGAAAGAAAAGATGTTGCCGAATTTTCACTGCGTTTAATGGACAATATCTTTTTTCTTCGCTTTGAACTATTAAATAAAACATATAAACATGGGTTTTATCAGGCTTTTAAAATTAATGATCCGAAACCTCGAGACATCCATAAAGCAAATGTAAGAGATAGATTTCTTCATCACGCAATTTGCAGAGTTTTATATCCGTATTTTGATAAGAAATTTATCTTTGATTCATATTCCTGCAGATTAGAAAAAGGAACCCATCGAGCAATAAATCGTTTTAGAGATTTTGCCAGAAAAGCTTCCTGCAATAATGCTCGGACAGCGCGGGTATTGAAATGCGATATTAAAAAATTCTTTGCCAATATTAACCACCGGATTTTACTCAATATTTTAGAGAAAGATATAGAGGATGCTGACGTAATGTGGCTTTTAAAGGAAATTATCGAAAGCTTTTGTACTAAAGGTAAAAAGAGAGTTGGTCTTCCGCTTGGCAATTTAACCAGTCAATTATTTATTAATATCTATATGAATGAATTTGACCAATTCGTAAAGCGAACACTGAAAGTTAAGTATTATATCCGCTATGCTGATGATTTTGTGATTTTCCATGAAAGCAAAACATATTTAGAAAAACTTATTCCCAAAATATCGCAATATCTGGAAAAGGAACTAAAACTTTCTCTTCATCCCAAAAAAGTCTTTATTAAAACACCTTCTTCAGGTATAGAATTTTTAGGCTGGGTCCATTTTCCTCAGCATCGAATATTAAGAACCGCAACGAAGCGAAGAATGTTTAGAAATTTAAAGCAAAATAATTCAAAAGAAATACTTGTTTCATATTTAGGTCTACTAAAACACGGAAATACTTATAAATTAGTAAAGAAAATATTAAGGATTTAAGTCCTTGAGAAAGGCATCAATCATAAGTATAATAAAAAAGCTGCATTATAATTCTAACATATGAAAAAGCTTTTTATTGTAGGTAATTGGAAGTCAAATAAAACAGCTCTCGAAGCCAAAAACTGGCTTGACGCGTTTAAGGTAAACGATTTAGGAATTACAGACAAAGAAATTATAATTTGTCCTCCATTTACCCTTTTGTCTTCGATTTCGTTAGAAGTTAGAAGTCAGAAGTTAGAAGCTAGGATTGGCGCGCAGGATATTTCCCCTTTTGATGAGGGTGCATATACAGGAGAAATTAATGGGAAGCAAATTAAAGAGTTTGGGGATTATGTTTTGATTGGGCATTCCGAAAGGCGGCAATATCTTAAGGAAGATGACGAAATCTTAAATAGGAAAGTGATAATGGCTATTAAGTATAATTTGATACCAATTTTTTGCGTACAAGAACGGAATACTGTTATTCCTTCAGGCGTTAGAATAGTAGCTTACGAACCAATATGGGCAATTGGCACTGGTAATCCGGATACTCCGGATAATGCTGAACAAGTTGCAACAGCGATAAAATCTTCCAATAAAGAAATTACACATATTCTTTATGGCGGAAGCATAACGTCAGCGAATACAAATAGTTTTACAAAAATGTCCCAGATCGATGGGGTTTTGGTAGGAGGCGCAAGTCTAGATTCCACGGAATTTTTAAAGATCATTAAAAATGCATAAAAAAGTACTTATTATTTTTTTAATCCTGCTTTTGATAGTAGTTGGTAAAATAACGATTGAAGCAGTAAAAATTTCCCCCTTTTTATTTCAGCTAATTTTCACCAAGGATATAAATCTTAATAAATCGGATGATCATTTAAATATATTGCTTTTGGGTATTGGCGGGGGAACGCATGAAGGACCGGATCTGACAGATACTATAATTTTCGCTAGTATAGATATGAATAACAACAAAGCAATTCTTGCATCTATTCCGAGAGACTTATGGAGTCCTGATTTAAACGCAAAAATAAATACAGCCTATTCAGGAGGAGAAGCAATCAGGAAAGGTGGTGGAATTACTTTGGCAAGTAGTGCTGTTTCAAAAATTCTGGATCAATCTATAAATTATACAGTTAGAATTGATTTTAACGGATTTATAAAAGCCCTGGATATTTTGGAAGGTCTTGATGTAAACGTTGATAAAAGCTTTGATGATTATGAATATCCAATTTCAGGTAAAGAAAATGATCTTTGTGGACGCACAGAAAAAGAAACACAGGCTCTTGCTACAGCATCTTCGCAGCTTGAAGCATTTCCCTGCCGTTATACCCATATACATTTCGATAAAGGATTACAGCGTATGGATGGAAAAACTGCTTTGGAATTCGTCAGATCACGCCATGCACAAGGAGAAGAAGGTACTGATTTCGCAAGATCCAAAAGACAGGAAATTATTATAAAAGCTCTTAAGGATAAACTATTTTCCCTGCAAGTGCTGGCGAATCCAATAAAAGTAATTGGTATTTACAGTACTATTAAGGATAGCATAGACACGAGCATAGAGCAGGATGAACTGGATGATTTTATTCGCCTAGCACAAAAAATGAAAAACGTAAAAATAGAAAGCGCGGTTTTGGATTACGGTGATGATCTAACAGGAAGATCTGGACTTCTTATGAATCCGCCAATAAGCCAAGAATTTAATTATGCTTGGGTGCTTATTCCAAGAATAGGAAACGGCAATTTCTCCGAAATCCAGAAATTCGTTAAATGTGAGATAACACAAGGAAACTGTGTGGTTTTACCAAAACCCGTTTATTAAAAACCCGATCTAATATTTGAATTTATAGATTGTTACTCCTTTGTTTAGATATATTATACTGCCGAGTTGTTTAAATTTATCCTCATTTAAATACAAATATTTTTTTCTTTCCAGCTCACCTACATAGACATATGAAATATTGTATTTCTTCAGAAGTTCTTTTGTAACGAGTAAATCTTTGGATTCGTAAAGGGCTGATACATCATTGATTCTGGGAGCGGGGATATCGTAAGTTCCGCGCCATAACCACTCATGTACTGTCCAACCCAAAACTGTCGGAAGACCGGTATTCGCAGATATTCTGGCATAATCTGTATAAGAATCTCCTTGCGCTTCCAAAATTACAGGTTGTCCTTTGATATTCTTGTTTATCCATTGAATTGCCAAATAGTCATTTGGATAAAGAGAATTTAAATAAGATGTACCGTTAAGCCCTTTGTAGGAATTTAACCCGCCATAATAAGAGTTAATTGCAAAATAAGGATAAATCCCTACGAGAAATAACCCAATAATGCCAATTCCAAATACTACCAATTTGAAATAAGAAAGTCTAAGATTTGAAAATATTTTAAAAATTATATAACCTGAAGAAATAGATAGCATGATGAAAGATTCGTAAACAAGTTTAAACATAGTATTCGCTCTATAATGAGCAGGATAAATGTCCTTTAAATACACAAATTCAGGAACAACGATAAGAATCGTAGATAAGATTATTAGAATTCCAATGAAGATATCACTAGCGTTTGGTTTATAACGCTTAGCGTTTAGTTTTAGAAAAATAATAAATGCTATAACCCAGAAATAAAAAAATCCGTAAAGAATTGCCAGCTGCCAAAGAGGAGATTTTTGACAATGGTTTGGTTCAAAAAGAAAAGGACCAAGATGTCCGATATCCGTCAAAAACTTTGGTGCGCAAAGAATTCCGATATTGGAAGCAAAGGGAGTAAAATTTTTAGAAAAAGGTAAAGAGAAAAGAAATGCGCCTCCCATAAGAAACAGAAGGTTCATATATATTCCGGATTTAGGCTTAATAAAAAGAATAATAAGAAAGACAAGCAAGAAATAGATAATTGTATCCCAAACATTTGTCATATACATTATTGCCAATAAAAAGCTTATTAAAAGCAGAGTTGGGATTTTGAAGTTTTTAGAATAGAAAGATGAGAGAAGGATGGCAATTGTAAGCAAAACGAAAGGGATATCCAATACATGTCCATGTAAATCCGAAACAACGAAAGAATAAATTGGGAATTCATGGATAGTATTGAAAATAAAACGCGTTGCATTGGGGTACCAGTATGCATTTGGGAAATTTTGCGGAGAAAATATAAGCTGCCAAAAGGGAACAGGCGAGCCATTTACATAAGGAGTGAAAAATGAATATATAGAGTGGATATTTCCTCCCATAGCTACAAGAAGCGAAGTCAGTAGTCCTCCAAGAAGAATTTTTAATTTTAAATTTTTAATTTTAAATTGACTAAGAAGATTTAACCCGATAGAAAAACTGGCGGTAAAGGTTAAAGAAAATAAAGTAGCGATCATAAGGTTATAAGTTATGAAAGAGGGGATTTGAGATATTTTCGTCAAAAGAGCAGTCACTAAATGGCCAAAATAATAGTAGTTTATAGGAAATGGTGTAAACCACATATCGCGCGGAGGAAAATAATCAGCCCGCAGAATGGAATTTACGAATCCAAAATCCATAAATTTTTCCAGCCCATGGATATCAGGCTGAAATCCTCTTACATAAGACCAAAAGAGGAGAGCGGCCAAAAAGATTAGCTCTTCGAGAAAATAGATCCCCAAATTTTTCTTAAAATTTAATTTCGATAGAAACTTAGTTTTTTTAGCAACGAATAGATTAACAATTAATAAAATTATACAAACAAGAATAATAGTAGGCATTTGGAATGGAAGGATTTTTAATATCCCAAGCAAAAAAACTATATAACTTAAAATTGCAATTCCCAGAATTCTTGAAAAAATATATCCTCTGTCAAAAAAATTAGAAAAAATGCTGGTAGTCAGCGGCAAAAAAACAATCCCAATAGTAAGAAACATTACCCACCATTTAAAAACGTAAGATAAATCAGATAGAAACATATGTTCTACATAAACATTTCCGAGAGATCTTTTATGGCAAATAAATTACTTTCCAATTTCCTACTTTCCTTAGCGTTAAGCCAAAAAAATTTTGTTTTTGAATTTTCCAATAACAAATAATTTAGTAACCTTAAATCATCATCGACGTAAAGATCGATTTTAAGTTTTTCAATAACGGCCTTTTTAAAAAAATGGGGTTGCTCATTTCCAAAATTGAAGAATAATCCGTCAAAAAACATATCCAATTCATGCTTTTTAATTAAAGCTTCAGTTTTATTTCTCAAAAAACTAAACCTACTTGATATAAGATAGTATTTATCTGTATTCTTGCGATGAAGTTTTTTGATAATTTCGATGTTTTTTTTAATTGGGGGGCGGAAAAGAGGATAATGTGAAATTAATCTTATAATCTGCTCCGCTTTGGATGGTATTCGGTATGAGAGTTCGCCATTTGCCTTTTTTTTGTATAATCTATCAATTAGTCCGTCAGGGACAAAAGGAGGATAGTTAATAAAAATTTTATCCAGATCAAAACCAACATTCATAGTTTGCTTTACCTTGAATAATATCTTATCATTATTTCTATGAAAATTCTCATAACGGGAGGAGCTGGTTTTTTAGGCTTACACCTTGCTTCATTTTTTTCCAAGAAGAATCATAAGCTAATATCATTAGATGTTCAGAAGTTTGACAAAAGTGAATATGCAAAAGATTTTAGAACAGAAATTTGCGATATTAGAAACAAAAGAAAACTTAATAGCTTAATCAGAGATCAAGATATTGTTATTCATGCGGCTGCAGCTCTCCCGCTTTGGAAGGAAAAGGATATTTATACTACAAATATCGATGGAACAAGAAATATTTTAGAATTGGCAAAAAAACACAAAGTAAAAAGAGTTATCTATATCTCATCAACTGCTGTTTATGGTATTCCCAAAAAACATCCTATTCTCGAAAAAGATCCAAGAGTTGGGGTAGGAGCTTATGGTAAAACGAAAATTTTAGCAGAAGATCTTTGTTTTCAGGCCATTAAGGAAGGATTGAATGTTACGATTATCCGACCAAAAACTTTTGTTGGTACAGGGCGTTTAGGAGTTTTTGAGATTCTTTTTGATTGGATTCACGATGGTAAAAAAATCCCGGTGTTAGGAAATGGTAACAATAGATATCAATTATTAGATGTTGATGATCTCGTTAAGGCAATATATACATTTTGTTTAGAAGACGAAAAGTCTTACAATGACGTTTTTAATATAGGAGCAGAGAACTTTGGTACTGTAAGAAATGACTTGCAGGAAGTTTTTGATGTGGATAATTCAGGATCAAGGATTTTTCCAACTCCAGCTTTTTTTCTAAAAAAAGCATTATGGTTTTTTGAAAAAATTGGAGTGTCCCCTTTATATCAATGGGTATATGATACTGCTGATAAAGATTCATTTGTTTCAATAGAAAAAATTAAAAAAACTTTAAAATGGAAACCTGAATATTCCAACTCTCAAGCTCTTATTAAATCTTATCGTTGGTATCTTAAAAATTATAAAGAGATAAAATCTAAGACGTCAGGCGTTACGCATACGGTTGGTTGGAAACAAGGAGTGCTTAAGTTATTTAAGTATTTCGCATAACTTTTCCTTCTTCGCTATTGTTTTTTGAAGATCATTACTTTCGGGTGATCATATACGGTAAAGGATTCGTCAGCGTTTTGGTCATCAATAGCTATATTTAATAGTGGGATTGTCGGAAGATTTTCAAATTCTGCAACCTTTTCGTATCCCAAACTTCCGTTAAAAAGATTTTTATAATAGTTTGCCGTTATTGGATAACAATGATAGGGAGGGATTTTCTTGCAATCCGTAAGTTTTTGCAATGGTACATATAAGCGGTTTGAGGCGATAATAATATAGTCAATATTAGCAAGGCTTTTATTGATTATTTGCCATTTTTGAAAAGTATCGGGATCATAAAGAGGAAGGGTTATGGTTTTGTATGAAGATCCTCCAAGAGGCAACTGATCGTCCCAATGTTCAACGGCGATAGTTTTATCCAAAGATATATTTTGGTAGATCCAATTAGATGCAAGCACTCGGGTATTGGGTTTTGTATAAATATTCATAAAAGATAAAGGCCAGATGAGTAAGAGAGCTATGAATAACGGTATAGGTATTTTTAGTTTGCTTTTGAGCAATGTATACAATCTCCAAACAAGTAAAGCAGCAAATAATGAAAATAAGGGATATAGCGGAAGCATATAGCGCATCCATCCAACTGCAAATTTTCCCACAACGAAGAAATAAGTCCAGAAAAAGACTACTAAGATCAATTCTTGTGCCCACTTAGTTTTCTTTTCTTTTTTTACGGCAACAATAGTGAAATATAATGCTCCGATAAAAGACACAGTTGCTAAGATTGGTCCCAATCCCCACATAAAAATGTTTTTAAGTTCATAGAAATATGGAGTTTTATCAACATACTGCAATGTATAGGGAAATGTAAAAGCATCATAAGTCATTTGACGTTGCTGCATTGTTTGCTGCCAAAATTCACGAAAATCTATAAGAGCATACGGCTCAACAATTATAAATACGACAATTGCGGCTATAACAACGACAACACCTTTTAAGATAAGCGTTTTTATAAGTTTCGGTAGATGAGGAAACCATATTTTAGGACGATGAGGATTTTTTAGAAAAACCAAAATAAAATCTATTGTTAATGTTAGTCCGATGGATACTAAGATTACCGTAGCGCTTATTTTTGTTCCCAAAGCAAAGCCAAATGCAGCGCCTGTTACAAGAGCATTACGTATAGTTGATTTCTCATAAAAATTTATAAGGAGATAAAGGGTGAGTAAAATAAAAAAATTTAGAAGTGTGTCAACCGCATAAAAATGAGAAAGCTGAATGGGAAGAACACTTATTGCGTAAAAGAAAGCGGAAAGATTGCCGACACTTTTATTAAACAGTTTTTTCCCCAACAAATAAATTAGCAATAAAGTTCCCATATCGAATAACAATGAAAGGAAGCGACCGACAAGATTAACCTTGTCGTATTGTGCAAATAATGGATTAACGTTGCTTAGCATACTTCCGCTTAATCTCAATAGGTATAGAGGTAAGCTTCCATAGGCAAAAAAATGAGGATTCAATGAACTATTTACGGACAGGAATTCCTGCATAGGCATTGGAACTTCAAGGGGTACGGTAAAAAGAGTTATTGCTCTTTCGTCTGGATGCAAATGAAATCCTTGATCCCAATTAAGATTATATGATCTAAGAATTAAACCAAGAATAAAAATACTCATCAAAAGGTAATTAATTTTCTTCATATTTTCTTAAAGATAAAAACAGTTGGTCTATCAAATACATTAGCAGTTTGTTCTAATGAAAAAAGCGGATTCCCAAAATAAGAAATTTTACAGAATATATCGCAAGGAGTTTGATAAATTTTAGTAAAACCAATATTCTCATTAAGAAGTAAATTATAAAATTTATTACCCGATGGAAATTTTTCGCTATTCATAATGCGTGTTTTCATAATACGATTGCTCGGTAGGGCTATGTAATCAGTACGAGCAAGTAAAAAAGATAGCTCTTCAGTTTTTGTTGGTGCGTTATTATCAAGGTCATAAAAATTAAATAAAGTGATATTTGGGAAAAATGAATTAAAGGGAAGTATTCCCAAATCGTAAACTTCACTTAGGATGCGTGCGTTACTGGAAATATTTTGCTTAGCAAATCTTAATGCAGACATTCTGGTGTCTTCATTTATAAAAGCGGTTTTGAAATAAGAAAAAGTAAAAATTATTGCAGAAATGCTTAATATCAAGAATATAATTTTTGAGAAAATCTTTATCGTATTCTTTCTCGTCTCTAACAAGTCTACCATGAACAAGGAGATTGTAAGATAGATAAAAGGTAGGGTTGGTACCATATATCTTGTCCATTTGGCAAACAGAAACGATTGGAGAAGAAATAGTATTAAGTAGCAAGCATTAAGCATTAAGTATTGGGGATTTTTAGTTTTTATTCCTTTGAAAAGCAAATAAAAAAATGAAAAGATAAAAACAGTTGTTAAAACGGGATTGAGAAGGAAGGGGTAAATTTTTGTGAATTGGAAAACAACAGGAACAGAACTAAAAAATTCACCAGTGTAAAATACGGGTAAAGTTCCCAATGCAACTGAAGATTCGTATTTTAGGCTGGACATAAATGAACCAAAGTCCAAAAATGCAAAAGGAGAAGTTGAAAACAATATAATTATTGTCGGAAGAAAAACCATTAATGAATCCGAAATAGAAGCTCTTATTAAATAAAATGGTTTCTGTTTGTTTTTGATATTATTTATTAAGACAAAAAGTAGAATATAGAAAAAAATAAAACCTCCTGATATCTTCGTAGATAATAAAAGCCCAAAAATAAGACCTATTATCAAAAGCAGTTTCTTGTTGCCCGAGTTTAAAAATAATAAAGAAAGATAAAGGATAGCTAACGATAAAAATGTTATCCATATTTCAAATGTAGAGAAATGGGCGAATTGAATAAGCCCAATACTAAAGGTAGTCATAAAAGCGGAAAAAATTCCTGTTTTTTTATCTCTTAACGTTTTTCCCGTAGCATAAATTAAGGGAATAATTAGTAAAGAAAGAAAAGCGGAATAAAATCTTCCTATAAAAATTGATTTATCAAAGGAGGATTGAGCTATTGGTTTTAAGGAAAAAATTACATTGATCATGATGGAGCTAAGATAATTTAAATATATTGGAAAACTTCCATATGCAAAAAAATGAGGGTTCATTTGTAAGGGGAAATTAAGTTGTGAAACTGCAGAAGCAATATTGCGTTCATCCGGGTGGAAATAGAAAGGAGCGCCCCAATTAAGATTATAAAATCTCAAAAAACCGCCGATTAAGATTAATATAATTATTATTAATATTTCCTTATTTTTTAATAAATTTTTCATTTTTCGCTTACTATTTTTGCAATTTTTTGTCCGAGTTCTACTGCGTAATTTGTTCCTCTGTCCCAAGGGTAAACTTGTTGGATATTGGCAAGATAAACATTTTTAAGCGGAGTTTCAAAAGGAGGCATTATTTTTGAATAATTAATCGGAATAATGGGTTGCGAAAAAGGAGTTTTGAATAGTTGATAGTTGATAGTTGATAGTTGATAGTTGGGATTTATTTTTTTCAAAAAAGGATCATAGATTTTTAATAATTCTTCTGCTGACATTTTCATATGCGGATGGTCATAGGGCAAATAGTTTCCCAAATACACGATATGTTCGTTATTATAATATTTTTTATCCATAAAATTTGTATGCTCAACAACAGCCATTACTGACGAGTTTTTTTCGCAGATGCTTAGCCAATAAGTGCCGTCTTTTAAAAACTGTTTTTTTAAACGCAATACTAAATTTAGAGAACCTAATCCTTTGAGACTTGTTAACTTATCTTTATAATCATTTGGCAGTTGAGGCGCAATTTTGAGAAATGAAAAAGAAGGTAGGGTAACAACAACTGCGTCGAATTTTAACGTGTTGATTGAAAGTTTTTCATTACTTTTTAGTTCAGTTACTTCTGTATTAAACAAAACTTTTCCTCCGTTTTGTTTAATTTTTGTAACAAGAGTATTTGCGAAGTTTAGAAATCCTCCTTCAGGATAGGCAAGGGAAGGAGTTCTTTTTACAAGTCTAGCCCAAAACCAAGCAAGAGATACGCTGTTAGCGTATTTCCCAAATTTATTAATAAGTTGGGGCTCCCAAATTTTTTCGTAAGCATTTTTCCCCATTGCTTTACGAAGAAAATTTGCGGCTTTTATTTTTTCAAGAGGTTTCCAGAAAGGATTATAACGAAGCAATCCTAAAACTGCAGCCATTCTTAACTTTTCGTATAAATTTAATTTCGGGAAAGTAAGAACTTTACTTAAAGAATCAAGTTGGTAGATACTATTATCCAGATAAACAGAAGTCTTTGGTCTTTTTATTAAAACTTTATAACCAATTTCTTTTGCAAGTCCTAAAATGCTTTTATCGTTGGTAAACCAGTGATGGTAGTGTTTCTCCAAAGACCACTCCCAGTCTTTTTGAGTAAATCCAACTGCTAGGCCTCCTGGACTATCATCTTTCTCAAAGAGAGTAACTTGATGATTGTTCTTTGTAAGATAATAAGCTGCGGACAGGCCTGTAAATCCGGCTCCGATAATTGCTATTTTCATAGAAACCTAATGGGCAAGAAGAAAAAATAATAAGCCAAAAATAGTTGTAGCAGCTGCAGCCATACCCAAGAAAATAACAGATGAGTTGCCAGCTGCAGGTAAGGGAATTTTGGTTGGGGCAGGTATTATTGCAGTTGGAACTGGCGATGGAGCAATTGAAATAGTTTGAATCGGAGTTGTGGTTGGATTAGGAACGGAAGTTAATATTGGCGTTGCCGATGGAGTTGCTGATTGATTAACTTGAGTACCTGATGCATAAACTGTAAATGATTGCTGTATTGTTTTTAAGATTCCGGATTTATCTCTGCTAACTATAGATATAGTATGGTTTCCCGGAGAAAGAGGAGTTGATGGGCGATATGTCCAATTTCCATTCGCATCTGAGGTTACCTCTGTTTGTATTTGCTCATCAGAGTGGATTATAATTTGAACCTTCTCATTAGGAAGCGCACTCCCTTTAAATATGGGTTTGTTATCGGTAAAACCTTCATCCTTTTTAGGCGCTAAAATTTGCGGATTTTGATTCGCAGAAGAGGAAGATACTAATTGTGAGGAAAAGGATGGAAAACCGCCAATAGGGGTTGCAGATTGCGACGGTATAGGAGAACTTCCTATTGTAAAATCATAATCATTAGAGAGAGTTACCGTTGGGATTGGATTAATTTGATCTTTTGATAATAAAACATTTGATTTCAAAGAGTCTCCTACTACGAGTAATTTGATAATAGTATTTTTTTGAAAAGCAAAATATCCGCTTAAATCCTTATTCAAAAGAGAATTTAGGGGTAATATATAGCTTCCATCCTGTTTGACAAGAGTTGATATAACTTGTGCATTTTCCGCCGTTACATAAATTATCGCCTCACTTGGCATAGTTCCATTAGGCGAAATTATTTTGCCGCTAAGAGGTGTTTGCTGGGAAGGGGATCCGTCAATTGCTCTTGCCGTGAAAGCTTCAAATAAATTGCTATTGTTTAAAAATGTGTTTTGTCCCGAAAGTATAGAGAAATAATATTTAGTAGAAGGATTAAGTCCTCTTACGGTAATATTATGTATTTTATGAGGACTAACAGAACCTGTTTGCTGATCTCTGTCATCCAAAGCGCTTTGCCCCAAATTTTTACTGTCGCCAAAATTAATGGAACCGATTACCTTATCTTCTGTGGTGTAGGATACGGTAAATGATGATTCCTGGATATTGGAAATTCTGACATCGGTTGGGGTTTGGGATGGACCGGCACGGCTAATAAATATCACTCCGCTTTTAACAAGTAACGAAGTTATGATTATGCCAATTCCAATCATGCCAATTCCTAGCAATGTAGGGATACGTTTATTCCATATATTATTTTTCATAATTTTATATTTCCTCCGGATGTTGCTTGTTTGGAAGGGCTAGGCGTAGGAAGAAGCTCATAAATTGGGGCAACTTTATTTCTTGTTTTAAGCCTGTCAATAGTTTTAGTATCGAACGTAGGATTTATAGATTTGATATCTACGCTTTGCACCTGCGAGATTGTAGATGTTGCCAAATTATGATAAATGCTAAAGCCTATCCAGGCAATAACAATAATAGATGTCAGCGCCAAAATCAGAATTATATCTTTTTGTTTCATAAAATCATTTTTTGTAAAAAGCCATACCTCTAAGGGTAAAACGCAAAGAAGTATTGCTGTCGGTCTGTCTATTAATTGAAAGAGCTTCTATATCAATAAGTCTTTGCATCTTAGCAAGGGAATTAATAAATTGCGAGATATTTTCGTAAGATCCAAATCCAGAAACGGAAAATTCGAAAGAATAATATTTATTATTAGTTCCATTATTTTTGACAAGTTCTACTTGAAAGTTCTGTAGGCTTTCCAATTGAATATTGGACTGTTTAGCGATAGATTGAATTTCCCCCATCACAAGAGGAATTTGGGAATCTTGCGGGATTGTATTTAGGATGATTGGTATATCATTTTGTAATGTGGAATACTTTTGTTGGAGAATAGAAAGATTTGAAATTTTTTGTCTAAGACTATTGTCGATAAATTGATTATCCTCCAATTCTTTTTGAAGCCTGGCGATTGTAGATAAAGTTGGATTTATAGCAAATAATCCGAAAAAGGACAAAGCAATTAAAGTCAAAATGATTGTCGTAAATTTCCTCGTATTCTTATTCCCAAAATTGGGTAAAAGGACAAAATTTTTGTTTATTTCCATATTTATATTATTTTTGCTTCAAAGATGCAGTAATGCTAACTGCAATAGAACTACTTAATGGTTTATTTTCTATGTTGCTAATAGCAACAGTTTTAATCAAAGGATAATTGGTAAGAGAATTTACAAAAGAGCTCAAAGAGGACGTAGTCTGAATGCTCGCATCTATATTAATCCCATTTTTGTTTAGGGTAAGTGAATTAAATGTCATATCCGAAGGGGCAAATCTAATAACGTCTTGAAAAATCTTAGGCGTGGCATTTTCCGAGTTAGAAAAACTGGAAGCTAAAGATAAACGATCTTGAAGATTTCGGTATTTATCTTCGTTATTCTTCAATATAGCAACTATAGCTTGTTCTTGTTTAATTTTGGAGTGAAGATCAATTAGCTGTCTATCTAAAGAAAATCTATAGAGGAAAGAAGATAAGGCTATTAGTTCGGTTAGTATCACCAGTAGCCGTCCAACCGTAAGAGCCCAATTTATTACTTTATCTAAAACACTAATCTGCTCATTCCTAAGTAGATTAATAGAAGTAGGCTTATTCGCCATAGTGATTTTAGTCTAGGCGAATTTGGCTTTTTTGTCAAAGATAATTTTCTATTTTTTGGATTTTTTGGGAGATTTTTTTGAAGAAATTATTGTTTTTGCTTTTTTGCCGACTAATTTAGAAAGACTAGATTTTAATCTTGCAGCTTTATTTTTATGAATAATGTACTTTTTAACAGCTTTATCTATGAGTTTAGTAGCTTGAATTATATTTTTTTCCGAAGAAGTTTTTCTCGCTTTTTTAATAGCATCTCTTAAGAGATTTTTTGCTTTTCTATTTTCTAAAGTTCTTTTCTTATCTTGTCGTAACTTTTTCTTTGCTGATTTTGTTACTGGCATAGGTTTATTTTAGCATGCTATACTATAAAAAACAATATGCCTACGGATTTTATTAAGAGGAGTCTTCGGATTTTGCTTTCCCGCCAAACAAATATTTTGTCTGCGGCGATTGTAATTATGGCAACGATTATTTTTTCCCAGCTTTTGGGATTAGTTCGCCAAAGACTCCTGGTTAGTATTTTTGGAGCGTCTGACACATTGGGAGTTTATCTTGCTTCGTCTCGTCTTCCAGATTTTCTCTTCCAATTAACTATTGCAGGAGCTTTATCATCGGCATTCATACCAATCTTTTCCAATTATCTGGAAAAAGGTAAGGAAAAAGATGCTTATAGAGTTGGATCAACATTTCTTATGCTAAGTTCAGTTATTTTTTTATTTTTGTCAATAATCCTTTTTATTTTTTCAAAAGAATTATCAAGGCTTATAGCTCCTGGTTTTTCCAAAGAGCAGATAGAGCTTATGGCAGGTCTTATGAGAATAATAATAGCAGGAGAGTTTTTATTCATAATTGGGAGCTTTTTATCTGCAGTTCTTCAATCTTATAATCATTTTTTCATTCCGGGAATTGCCGCTGCACTTTATAATTTGGGAATTATCATTGGGATTGTTTTATTGTCGCCGGTTTTGGGCATATATTCTGCAGCATTCGGAGTTATTCTAGGCGCCTTTATCTTTATCTTGGTTCAATTGCCGCAAATTAAAGCAGTCGGGTTTTCTTTTATCCCGTCCTTCTCTATAAAAACAAGCGGAGTTTTGGATATCTTTAAGCTTATGTGGCCAAGAACAATTTCCATAGGGGTTTTTCAATTGGGAACAATTGCCACAGTGACCCTTGTTTCTTTTCTGCAGTCCCCAGGCAGGAGCTATGTAATTTTTGATTACGCGCAAACTTTAGCCTTTGCTCCCGTTGTTCTTTTCGGTCAGGCCATAGCACAGGCCGCTTTCCCGATATTATCAAGAGAAAAAGATAAATTAGAAGATTTTAAGGTAACTTTTCTAACAAGTTTTAATCAAATAATTTATTTAATCATGCCTGTTTCTGTTTTATTTTTGGTATTAAGAATTCCGGTTGTAAGATTAATATATGGAGCAGCACAATTTGATTGGCAGGCGACTGTACTTACAGGCAGGACTCTTGCTTTTTTTAGCATTTCTCTTTTTGCCCAAGCCCTTGTTTATCTAATCTCAAGAGGGTTTTATGCCTTGCATGACACAAAACCCCCTTTGATTATCGGAGCAATAACTACAATCCTTATGATTGGCTTGGGTGCACTATCCATATTGGTATATCATCAAGGGATAGAAAGCATAGCGATTGCATATTCTATCGCCAGCATTGTTAATTTTTTGGCGCTTTTTATAATTTTGGATATAAAAGTTGGCAGTTTTCAAAAATTTACTTTAGCATTATCTCTAATGAAAATTTCCATCGCGACAATTTTTATGGGAATAGCACTTTATGTGCCGATAAAACTTTTAGACCAATTGGTTTTTGATACTACGAAGACAATTAACCTTTTGTTACTTACGGGCATATCGAGCGTCATAGGTATCGGGATATATCTTTTTCTGACATGGCTTTTAAACGTGAAGGAAGCATTTACTTTCCTTCTTATTTTTAGAAAAATCGGAAACCTGCCTCGCGGCAAGGCGGGTTGGAAAGAAATTTTAGGAAAATCCGAAGAAGTTATAGACGGTACGCAAATAAATAAAATTTAGTCCTCAAAAATAAAATAATTTTCAAAAAAGATTGATAAATTAGTATAATCAAAAAATAAATCTCGATAAAATTCCCCAAACCCAAATTATTTTTCATTCCCAATTTGACAAGAAAATAAAAGAAAATAACCTGTAATTCCGGACATTTTTTCATCTTTATCTACTAAAATAGGCTATATATTTAGCCTCAAAAACCTAAAACACATGATAAAAAATGAAAAGATAGGTTTTATAAGGGTTGTTATTAACTGATTTAGACCAAAAAATCAAAATCTCTTGGGGGCAAATAAGATTGTAAATGTCATTATATGTCATTAAACGTCTGAAAATGTCATATTAGCTAGCTATTAATGATATCCATGGTATTAAGGGGCTTTTTTGGGGCTTGACATTTCTGGAATAAGTGCTATACTTCTAATACTTAAATAATACTTAAAGTTTTTAAGTTTGGTTTTATGAATTCTTTAAAAGAAGTAAAAAATTTAAGAAAAAGAAATAGAAGCTCGAGATATCCATCTCTTTCGCTAGAATATGCGGTAAAGGTTATTGAAGAAGCTAGGAAATTTGGAAAAAACGTGACGAGCGCGAATTTGGGCGGTACAGGCGCAAAGAGCGGAGCTTACATACGTAAGAAAGCTTCATTAGGGTATTATGGTTTATTATCTGGAACAGGCGACAATCTTCAAATAACCGATCTGGCAGATAAAATTGTTTATGCAAAAAGCGAGGAAGAAAAAGCAAACTCACTGAGACAAGCGTTTCTTTCCCCCGATCTTTTTTCTACGATATGCCAAAAGATTGAAAAAAATACTCCTATTAATCTCGAAGTATTAGGGAATGTTTTTATTAGAGATTATGGAATTCAGCCTTCTGCGAAAAAGGCTTTACTCCAAAATTTCGTGAGTTCTGGGATCTTTGCCAATGTGATTAAGTATAGCGGTGAAAACAAAAGAGATATTATTTTTTCAGACAATGATAAAGGTAAGGAGGAAAAGACCTCTGTTATAATGTCGCAGCAAGACAATGAAGCTTCTCGGGGAATATCGGGAAATTATACTATTGATCTTCCATCCGGAATAATAATTTCATTTCCAGCAGATATGAAATTTAATGTTAGTGTGGGAGAATTTGCACAACCGATTAGGGATCTGGAAAAAATAGCATCAAGTTTAAAAGAAAAAAAACAAAAACATGGGGAGCATATCCAAGCGGACGAAGGTAAGTAGCTTCCAAAACTACTACACATACGGATATAGCATATTTTTATGTGTTCCATCGCAAGTTCAAATCTTGCTCTCTCCAGTACTAAACGACTTAAGATATTGACCGATTGGCACGAAATGTGTTAAAATACTTAAACACATAAGAATATGCTAGCAAAAACACCTCCTCTGGGAGGTTTTTTGTTGAGAGATTCCTGTCGTATATTCGTAATACGAAAAGAGTAGTTGGATATAAACCGTCAGTCAAATATAGATAAGTTATCTTCGTTAATTTTTACCCTGTCTGCTTTCTTTCTGTAATCTAACTGGAGGGGGATTGAAGGTTTTTTCGCATTTTCCAGAATATCTTTAATTGTTAATATTTGAATTTTGGGAATGCCTGTTTTATAAAATCCAGATTGTATTGCTTCTTCGGTCATGTTTCTTGTAGGTTCTTCTAGGGTAAGGAAAATTCCTACTAGAGCCTTCTCTTTTTCTACAACAGCTTTTAATTCCCTAATATCTTTTGCTTGAACCTTTCCGCTTTTTACTTGCACTATGGCTTTTTGATATTCTTTGGGTTTATCTGAATCCATAAAATAAATATATCCATCTATTCCGGTATCTGCTCCTTTTTTCTTGTCTGCCCAAGGTCTGGCGTTTACTAGGGATAAAGCCCAATACTGAAAATCATATCTATCTTGTCTTTGAGCAAGTTCTATTGCTCCTTGTAAGTCTTCGGGTTCTCCGATAACATCGTAATTTTTTCTTTGTTCAAGTCCATATTCATTTTTTAATCGGTACTTCATTAAGTTAATTGCTAAATGAGTAATATCTATGCCAAGCCATGTAAGATGATAGTCTTCTTTCTGTTTTAAATATTCACAAGCGGATAGGGTAGTGCCGCATCCACAAAAAGGATCTAAAACAATTCCGTTTTTTGGACAGGATGCTTTTATTATTCTTTCAAGTAATTTACGAGGTTTTTGCGTGTTATATCCAAGTCTCTCGGTTTTGTCTCTTTCTGGGATTTGGGGTACTATCCAAACATCATTTGGATTTCTTGGTTCGTCTAGGTAATATTTATAAACTTTTCCTGCTTTCCTTACTTCCCTATACCTTCTTCCGTCTGGATCGGTTCCAAAATATCCGCCAAAAGTGCCTTCGTTTTGTTCTCTTAAATCTCCAACAGCTTTCCCGTCATAAAAATAGCTTTCGGTCTTGTTATAAACAAGAAGAATATCGTGTCTTTTGCTAAAAGCAGTTCTGCCTATACTTCCGCTATTCCTAACCCAGACAATCTCATTCATAAAGTTTTTTACTCCAAAAATTGTATCCATAACTACTTTTAAGTAATGAGAAGCTGTCGGATCGCAGTGAAGATATAGAGTGCCCGTAGATTTCAAAACTCTATGCAACTCTAGTAATCTAATTGTCATCATGGTTAAGTAAGCCATTACATCGTTTTGCTTAATAAACTTTCTAAAAGCTAAAATCATGTCTACAGCCTCCGAAGGAGCATTGTCAACAATTTCTTTGAATGCTCGTTCCGATTCTTCTGTCCAATGCCAAGTGTCATCAAATGCTTCAATTTGGGCTTTTGATTTGTCTCCAGTTAGTTCTTCGAATAGGACATTATAAGAAGCTTTAGAATTGAAAGGCGGATCTAAGTAAATTAAGTCAATAGAATTATCAGCGATATGGTTTTTAAGTATCCGAAGGTTATCTCCAAAAAATAGGGTAGACCTGTTAATGCCCATACTCATTTTATGCTACTTATAGTCCCAATATAGCACATTTTAATAAATAAATGCTACAAGGAGAAGCTGGTCTGTCAGTCCCAATTAGCTTAATCTTTGGGGTAGTTATGGATGTTGTATCGGTTATCCATAAAAGGTTAGGGCAGAGAATTTATCAGTTAAGGAAAGAAAGGGAAATGACTCAAGAAGATTTAGCTTTTAAGGTTGGTGTTGATAGAAGCTATATGGGTTTTGTAGAAAGGGGAGAGAAAAATGCTACCGTTAAAATTCTTGCCAAAATAGCATTTGCTCTTAAAGTTTCTCTATCCGAACTTTTCCGCTCGGTTTAGATAATTTATTCTGCTTCACGTTTTTCTGCTATAATCTTCACAAATCTATTGTATTCTTCTTCACGAAGGCAATTATGAAACCTACATTAAATAGTTTACTTAAGGATCAAAATAGAAATATTAAAGTTTTTCTAAAGAGTCTACCTACTGAAAAGAAAATTATAAATAGGATAATAAGCTTATATTTTAATTTTCATAAATCCTTCAATAAGAAGATCCCAAGGGAGAGAATACCTGAGCTTCATCTTTTTTGGATCACTCTTAGAGGATTTTTTATAAGTATAGAATTAATGTTACAAGGGCATGTATCGGAATCGTATTCAATTGTTAGTACATCAGTGGAAGCTGCTGGTTATGTATTTAAAATCTGCAAAAATCCTTCAAAATCAATAGTTTGGATAAAGAAAAAAGATTATAGCTACAGAGAATTTAAATCAAAATTTGGTGAACCTTTTCCTCGGGAGTTCTTTAAGCGATTTCCAGAACTATCTCAATTATATGATATTTACAATTTAACTAGAGATTATGGTATTCATTCAAACTTAGAAAAGACAATTTTCTTCAAGAAAAAGGATGAAAAGAATTCAAATGAATACGCTTTTAAATTCAGCGAGTTAGACAATTTTCCATTAGTGCAATCAAACCTAAATTATTTAATTCACGCAAATATAAAAATATTAAAGATATTTAAAATTTGTTTTGAAGATATGTTAGACAAAAAATGGAAGTCAAAATTAACACACGTAGAAAAAACCTTCGACAAACATAGATCCTCAATCCCAAGTATGCTGAATGCGTTAGGTTATAAATAATTAATGCTTCTGCTATAATTTTCAGAGATGAGTTTGACCTTTGACTCCGCCAGGTACCAGTCGGTACCTGACTTTACTCAGGGTAAATCAGTGGGGATATTTGGAATAAAACTTCAGTAAAACTTTTAGTCTTTCAATAGTTTTAAAAAATCTTTTGGTGAGAGGATTTTCGTTTTATTATATTGCTTGAGTTTTAGCACGAGTTTGTCTCCGCTTATTAAATAATCTGCCTGAGCTTCACCAGCAAGCTCCAAAAGAAAATTGTCAGTTGGGTCTTTGCATATAAGAATCTTTTTTTTAGGAATATATTTTTCTGTTTTTGTTTCTAACGCTTCTTCGACAGTTTGAAGAGTATATATAGAAATCAAAAATTTTCCTTGTAACTTATTAAGAATTTCTGCTTTTAGTTCTGGAGATAAGCAAAATATATATTTTTTGTTAAGCCATGCTTCGATTACTTTTTGAGGATTTCCGCCAAACAGAACGCCGGAAATAAATACATTCGTATCTACAACGATCTTATGCATTTTTTATGATTGAGTAAGCATCCTTTTCGGAGCGGGGAGCTTTTATTGATTTCTTTTGAAGATATTTCTTAAAGGATTTTTTTCCTTCACTGAAAATTTCCTGGAACTTGAGTTCAAAAAGCTGATTCATTTCTTCCTCCTGTTTTTTTATCTCACTATAAGGATAAATAACTACAGAAGGAGAACTATCTTGCACTATAACGATAGGTTGTCTTGTTGTTTTCACCTTCTGAACAAGTTTGCCTAAATTGTTTCTTGCATCAGTAACGCTTACTATCTGTAACATACATAGTACATTATATAGTACTTGTCACTGTCTGTCAAGGGGAACTTTGCCGTGTTCCAATTTCTGCTATAATCTTCAGGATCATGAACAATCAAAATAACATCAGGAATTTTGCCATCATCGCCCATGTGGATCACGGCAAATCAACTCTTGCAGACAGGTTTTTGGAAATTACAAATACGATTCCCAAAGAAAAAATGCGGGAACAGTTTTTAGACCAAAATCCAATCAGTAGGGAAAGAGGAATTACAATAAAACTAGCCCCGGTTAGAATGAACTACACGCTAAACGCTATTAACTATACGTTAAATTTAATTGATACTCCGGGGCATGTAGATTTTTCTTATGAGGTGTCTCGTACTTTGGCTGCATGCGAAGGCGCGATACTGCTGATAGATGCTACGCAAGGAATTCAAGCACAAACCGTAGCCCATTTAAATTCTGCAAGAGAAGAAAAACTAACGATAATTCCGGTTATAAATAAGATAGATTTGGATATCGCCAAGCCCGAAGAAGTGGCAGTTGCACTAATCGAAAAATTTGGATTTACAAAAGACGAAATAATTTATATTTCCGCAAAAACAGGCAAAAATGTCGAGGATCTTCTTAAAGCTGTAATTGCAAGAATCCCAGCCCCGCAAGGATTGGATTCTCCTTTAAAAGCTCTCATTTTTGATGCTTTTTATGATGAGTATAAAGGAGTAATCGTTTATGTAAAGATAAGGGATGGAAAAGTTAAAAAGACCGATAGAATAAAATTTCTGCAAAGTAGCGCAGAAGGAGAAGTTACGGAAGTTGGATATTTTTCTCCATTTCTTGCAGCCAAAAACGAATTAACAACAGGAGAAATAGGCTATATTATCACAGGGGTTAAAGACATTCGGCTTGCTCGAGTCGGAGATACTATAGCTTTTGCCAATCACCAAACTTTACCATTACCTGGCTACAGACAATCAAAACCCTTAGTGTTTTTCGGTGTATATCCGAAAGCCTCAAATGAATTGGTTCACCTTAAAGAGTCTCTTAATGCCTTGGCATTAAATGATACGTCCTTAACAATTGCGGAGGAACATTCGGCCTTTTTAGGATCGGGTTTCAGGGTGGGATTTTTGGGATTACTGCATGCGGAAATAGTCAAAGAAAGACTAAAAAAAGAGAAAGAAATTGATGCAATTTTTACAACACCATCGGTTTTATATAAAAAGGAAAAAGAAACAATGTTTGAACCATACATAAGATTAACAGTATATTCGCCAAATGAGTATGTGGGACAGATAATAACTGTATGTCAAAATAAAAAAGGAGAGCTTGTAGATATGTCCTATCAGGGTAATAATGTTATTTTTACCTATAATATGCCATACAGTATGCTTATCCGCGGACTTTCGTCAGAGATTAAAACCGCATCGTCGGGATTTGCCAGCATAGATTATACGCTTACTGATTATAGACAAGCAGATCTTGTTAATCTTGAAATACGAGTCAATGATGTTTCAATAGATGTTCTATCGGAATTTGTCTATAGAGATGAAATAAATATAGAGGCAAGAAAAAAAGTAGAGAAATTAAAAAATTCATTGCCAAAGCAGCAATTTAGACAGATTATTCAGGCCGTTGCCGACTCAAGAATATTAGCCAAAGAAGAGATAGCACCTTTTAGGAAAGACGTTTTAGCCAAAATGTCTGGAGGAGATAGAGGGCGAAAAGATAAGCTTTTGGATAAACAAAAGAAAGGCAAAAAGCGTCTTATGTCGCAAGCAAAAATTACTATTCCACAGGAAGCATTGCTTTCTTTAATAGGAAATAGTTAATTTTCTGAAATTTAAAGGGCGAAAAGTAAAATAGCACCGATAATCGATAAAATACCACCCATTGCTCCAATTTTCAAGAATGTTTCTGAAGGTCCAGGAGCTGCTATTGGAGAAACTTTAGGAGTAGGAGATAAGATTTGTCCTACGACAAGAGTTAGTGTTGGAGTAAGCCCTGCGGAAATACTAGAGCTTGGTTGTCCTGCTACTGCAGGAGTGCCGGTTACAATTGCCCCTGTAGCGGTTTTTACCGTAACCGTTTGCGTGCAGCTGGTTGGGCTGTTGGTTGTTCCATTATTGTCCGTAAACATTGCCGAAGCAGTGAAATTTCCCGCATTGTGATACGTATGAAATGTTTGTACACTTACAGAACTTGAGCCAATACCTCCGCCTTGAATAACATCCTGTATGGGACCGTCTCCAAAATTAAAACTAACCTTAGATATAGTTCCGTTAACTTTTCTGCCATTTGCAGTAAAATTAAGAGAGAAAGGAACGTTGCCTGATGCTGTGCGATCTACGCTTAAACTATCACAAACTGGAGGAGAATTGGTTGTAGCAGCAGCGCCGGGCTGGGATGTCGGAGTTGGAGTTAATAATGCGGTTGAGGAGATTTCAATAGTAGCAGGAAGAGAACTTATGGTTCCCGTAGAATCTGTTTTTAAAACATTTTCGCTTGACTTATCGGTTCCTGCCACAGAGAAAGCTTGGCTATCATTCGCAAAACTTATTTTCGTTGTCCCGGTTTTTAACGGAGCAAATGCGACATAGGCAACTGTAACAGGCGATGATATTTTTGCAGTTGCCGCTGTTATTGAAATAGAGATAGCTATGTTATTGCCACCGGGCGTTGGACCTTCAACAGTTTGTAAATTGGAATTTCCTTTATCAGGACAAAGACTATCTTGAGGATTTGAGCATACGGAACCGGCAGGAGCTGTCTTAAGGAAAGCAGGATCATAATTTATACTTAATTTCAAGAAAGAAAGTTGATTGTCTTTAGGGTCGACATTAATTTTAAATAATAACACTTCGGAAGAATTAGTAGTTTTGGAAGAAGGATCAAAAGAGAAAATTGTTGTTGGAGCTGCTTTGCTCCTTAATTCCTGCTGCTTTTGTACGACGTAAACAGTTAAGGGGATAGCGACAAGAATGACGACAATAAACATTAGGAGAATTACCTTTTTGATTAAGGATAAAGAAGCCATAAATTAATTAATCTGAATTTATCGTATAGGAGAAATAAGTTTATGTCAACTCTTTCTAAACTATAGGATATTGACATAGTTTTGGTTTTACTGTATAAATTATCAGTCACTTTCAACGAGTGATATTTTTTACTCCAAGATTTGAGATTACAATGACAAAAACATCAGACATAAGACCATTATTTGATAACGTATTGATAAAACCGCTTGAAGCAGAAACAAAAACCTCAAGTGGAATAATTCTTCCTGATAGCGCAAAAGAAAAACCACAAGTAGGTTTAATTATGGCAGTTGGGCAGGGAAGAAAAGATGATAATGGTAAAATTATTCCCATAAGCGTTAAAGTTGGACAAAAAGTTATGTACAAGAAATGGGGAGGGAATGAAGTAAAAGTTGGAACAGAAGAATGGTTGTTGGTAGAAGAAAAAGATATCTTGGCAGTTGTTGGTTAAGAATATATGGCAAAACAAATTGAGTACGCAGAAAAAGCAAGACAAAAGTTATTGGAGGGAGTTAATAAGCTCGCTGATGCTGTAGCGATAACTCTAGGGCCAAAAGGAAGAAATGTTGCTCTAGATAAGAAATGGGGAGCGCCTAACGTTATCCATGATGGAGTTACGGTTGCCAAAGAAATTGAGCTTCCGGATCCTTTTGAGAATATGGGTGCTCAATTAGTTAAAGAGGCCGCCAGTAAAACCGCAGATGTTGCAGGAGATGGAACAACAACAGCAACCGTTCTTGCCCGAGCAATAGTTTCCGAAGGCATAAAGATGATTACTGCTGGAGCTAACCCTATGGTAATGCGCCGAGGACTAGAGAAGGCAAGCGAACATGTAGTTGAAGAGTTGAAGAAAATGAAAACCAGTCTTAAACCAACAGATTGGGCTAATGTTGCAACTATATCTGCTGGAGATTTAGTGTTAGGGAATTTAATATCAGAAGCTTTAAAAAAAGTAGGAAAAGATGGGGTAATCACTGTTGAAGAAGGAAAAGGATTGTCCACAGAAATTGATTATAAAGAGGGAATGGAATTTGATAAAGGATATGCTTCTCCCTATTTTGTTACTAATTCGGATAAGATGGAAGCAGAGATTGAAGATCCATACATTTTAATAACAGACAAAAAAGTTTCAAGTATTCAAGAAATTGTTCCATTTATCGAAAATCTAGTTAAGGTATCAAAAAATCTAGTCATTATTGCAGATGAGATAGAAGGAGAAGCACTTGCCCTTTTGGTAGTAAATAGATTAAAAGGCACATTTAATACTTTGGCAATCAAAGCTCCGGGTTTTGGCGACAGAAGAAAAGAAATGCTTGAAGATATTGCAATTTTAACAGGAGGTACAGTTATTTCCGAAGATACCGGTAGAAAGTTTGAAAGCGTAGTTTTGGAAGATTGCGGAAGAGCAGATAAAGTTTGGGCAGATAAGGAAAATACAAGGATAATTGGGGGAAAAGGGAATGCAGCAGCAATAAAAGCAAGAATTGCGCAGATTAAAAGAGCCATTGAAGAGACGACATCGGATTTCGATAAAGAAAAGCTTCAGGAAAGACTTGCGAAACTTGCTGGTGGAGTCGCCGTTATAAATGTTGGTGCCGCAACAGAGGTTGAGATGAAAGATAAAAAAGAAAGAGTTATGGATGCAGTTGCAGCAACAAAAGCAGCTCTGGAAGAAGGAATTGTTCCTGGTGGAGGGGTTGCCCTTTTGGATATAAGTATGAGAATGGGCAATAAAGATTTAGAAAATGCAAAAGCAAGTCATGACGAGATAATTGGATTTGAAATCGTTAAAAATGCGCTTGAAGCGCCATTTATTAAGCTTATCCAAAATGCAGGTCTAGACGCAGGAAGATTGATTGCTAAAGCAAGAGAGGTAAGCGCAAATGGCATGGGATTTAATATCTTAAAAACAGATTCGGTAGAAACGGCAACTCCTATTGGTATGCTAAAAGAAGGAATAATTGATCCCGCTAAGGTTGTTAGAAGCGCAGTTCAAAATGCTATTTCTGTTGCCACTATGATTCTAACCACAGAAGCTTTGATTACGGATATCCCAGAGAAAAAAGAGCAAATGCCGGGAATGCCTCCGGGAGGAATGGGAGAGTACTAAAATAAATTAAAAATAAAAAGTAAAAAATCATTAGACCCCGCTATGCGGGGTTTTTTATTATATAATAATACTACTTTAGATATTTTTTATGAAAAAAATTATTCTGCTTTTAGTCCCCGTATTTATTGCCATTATAGTTTTCCTAGTGGTTACATTTTTTCTAGATCCAAGTTTTGGCAAGGGAGCTTTACAAGTTACCTCAATACCTGAAAGCAATGTCTATCTGGATGGTAAATTATTAGGCAAAACTCCGCTTTGCAAATGTGAATTACAAAATATGCTGCCAAGCGGAGTACACGAGATTAAGCTTATTCCAACTTCAGGAGATCTAAAGCCATACGAGGAGCGCATAACAATTACCAAATCAACACTTACGGTTGTAGACAGAACATTTAATAATTCATCGTCAGAAGGCAGTGTGATAAATTTAACCCCTCTTGAAAATAAAAACTCAATGGAACTTTCCATAATATCGTTTCCTGATAAATCAGGTGTATTGTTAGACAACAATATAGTTGGGAATACCCCTCTCTTATTAAAAGACATAACTCAATCAGATCATGACTTAATTCTTAAAAAAGACGGATATAAAGATAAGTCAATCAAGATTAGAACGGCATTGGGATATAGGCTTAATGTTTTAATCTCTCTTGGTATAAATTTGGCAGTTTCTGAAGCATCCGCTGTGTCAAGTCCGTCCGCAGTACCCAAACCGGCTGTTGCTATTCAAAAAGTAGTTATTCTTCAGACTCCAACAGGAGACTTAAATGTTAGAGAAAGCGGATCTTTAGACTCGCCAAAGGTTAGTAAAGTTTATCCCGGAGACAGTTTTGACCTTGTTAGCGAAAAAGATAACTGGTTTGAAATAAAGCTGCAAGATGGAAAAACAGGTTGGATTAGTGCTATCTATGCCAAAAAAGAGTAATAATTAGGGACCTATAAAATAGATGATTATTATGACTAAAATTATCCACGTAATTACAGTTATAAATAAAGGTTTATCTGAAGTTAAGACTCTTTCCGGACTTTCCCCTTCATGTTTTTCATAGATGTCTTGTAGGTATCGCATTAAACCATAGACAACGGGGGCAATGGTAATCATAAGCCATTTTCTCTGGAAGAAACTCGGCAAGAAATCCGGCAAGAATGCATCAAGACCCAACTTAAATCCTTTTGGATTTTCCAAAAATGTAAAAAGCGAATAGGAAATAAAGGTTGAAGTTGCGAAGATCGAGCTGTACACATCTAAAAGCCTTTCCGAGTAATGAGATAAAGATTTTCTTATATTAGTTATATTTACATCTTTTATTTGGGAAACAAGCGTTAATTCCGATCTTCGTTTGCCAATAGCCAGAAACAAAGAAAGAGAAATGGTTGTTAATAAAAGCCAAACTGAAATATGAAATCCACTTGCAACTTCTCCGGCATAAACTCTTAAAATATAACCGGCCGCTATAAGCAGGATATCCAGAATAGCAATAGATTTTAAAAATACGGAATATGATAATTGCATTAAGAAATAGACAACAGCTAAAAGAAAGAAAGCAGGAGTTACATAAAATCCTACGAATAGGGAGATAGCTACTAAAAAAATAGCCAATATTAGCGCAAGTTTTACTGATAAGTCACCATGTGCCAAGGGCCTAAATCTTTTGAATGGATGGAGTTTATCTTTCTCAATGTCAAAAACATCGTTTATTATGTATGCGGCAGAGGAAAGAACACAAAATACAAGAAATGCGATTGCTACTTTTTGGAATATTGCAGCATTAAATAATTGTCCGGAAAAAGTTATAGCTCCAAAAAGCGCAAAATTTTTTATCCATTGTCTAGGGCGTAATAGTTTTATTAAGCTAATTATTTTTTTTGTCATTATTGTTATTTAAAGCAAGATGAAGAGAAAAAATAACTCCCCCTACTATCAGTATAACCATAATAATAACAAAAAGTTTACCTTTGCTTGTTAAAACTAAAGCAAGCGCCCCTAATATAGCAGAAAATATCCAATAAAACAACGCAATGCTTCTTTGTTTAAAACCAATACTTAAAAGAAGATGGTGTAAGTGTTTTTTGTCATGCCAGAAAGGAGAACGTCCTGTTAGAAAGCGGCGGAAAATTGTAAATACGCCGTCTATCATCGGCACACCCATAACTAAAATTGCAGTTGCCACCTTAGCGCTGGACAAGATGGAGACAGCAGCAAGAAGAAGGTAAGCAGCAGTTGCGCCATAACCTGGAAAAATTTTCGCAGGATGAAAATTAAATATCAGAAATCCTAATGCCGCACCGGCTATTATAAAGGAAAGCTGCGAGCTAATAAGAGTAGATTGATCAAAAGGCTGAAATTTAAGGCTTACTATTCCAATTACAATAGCAGATATTGCCACTACCCCTGGCATTTGTCCGTCAACACCTTTACTCCAATTTAACATATTCATTACCCAGACGATCCAGATTAATGCGATAAGGTCGGAAAATACCAAAATAGAATGATGTCCAAGAAAATCAAAAGACACTCTTAAAGTATCTAGGTATAGTATGCCGCCGAATGGATTGGTTATAAACGGAATGCTTAATCCGCTTCCAACTACTATTAAAGCGCTGATAATATTTATTAAAAAGCGCAGGTACGGAGAGATATCGAATTTATCATCCAAAACCCCGACTACAAGAGATATAAATGCTGCTATGAAAAGAGCAATAACGATCTTAGTGAACGGTAAAAATATAATACTTGCTACGAAAATTCCTATAAAAAGAGGTATTCCTCCGCCTCTTGGTATTGGTTTTTTATGAATTACAGCAGGATGTTTATGAAGTTTAGGATTATCCATGATCCCTAATTTTTTGATAAAGATTAGAGCAATAGGAGTTGCCATAACAGTTGCTACAAAGGATATTATAAGAGGGGAAATGACATTCATATTAAATAATTAGCTGAAACACTTTTATTATAAAAAGAAATATTAAAATTTCTGCTAATAAACTTACAGTAGCGAGCATACGTGACACAAGAGGGATTTTTTCATATGCTAATTCGGCAATTATTATATTACAGATGAATACAAGAAAGGCAATTAAAGGAGGAATAAATATTGTCGCTGTTGATCCTAATCTTTGCTCTCCCCAGGGCAATTGATTGAAGATGGGAATAAAAGGAGGCAAATTACGATAGTAAAACCCTATTAACGCAAAAGTAAAAATTATTAACAATAAATTAGCTATGAATATTCTTTTTGTAGTTTGGTCCTGCAGAATATTTTTAAAAAAATCTTTCATAAATTGAAGCATTGTCGATATTGATTTTATGAAAATAATTAGCAAGCGAAAAAGGTATAGGAGCTTGATCGGGCATTGTGATAATAAATTTAGGTTTCTTTTTCTCTAAAGCAATTTTTGTATTTATAAGTCCATCATGGTAGTTTACCATGTGATAAGCTACTAGATATTTTCCCGGCGGTACAGCACCTATTAACTTATAAACTTGAGCATTATTTCCCCAGATAAATATAGAATCCGTAGTTTTAACTCTTGGTTTAATGAATTGTGCAATCTCGTAATCTATAGGAGTTTTTTTATCAAAAAAAGATTGATAGGAAATAAGATTTTGTTTCCCAGTTATGAAAGAAAAAATATTTACATAATAAAGGACATTTTTCTCAAGCGGATAAAAAGAAAAATTTTTCAAAATTAGAAGAAGAGAACTAAGAATAAAAACTAAATATATTTGTTTAAATTTATTACTGGTAATAAATAGTCCTAAGAGAAGGGAAAAACTTGGTAGCAAAACTAGTAAATAATGACCGTAAGGACGTTCGGAAAAAAATGCATTAAACAGCGAAAAAGAAAACCAGAGTAGTACGAAAATAGAAGTTAATCCCAATCTCTCCTTTTTGATAAAAATAATAACAGAGAATATCGCAAGTGCTAAAAATTTTACAACAAGAAGCCCTTGGGGAATTCCAAAAAGCTTATTGCCATACCCAACATATCCGACATTTGTAGATAAGGTAGCATTTAAAAAATCAGAAAATGCGCCTCTTAATAAGAAGAATAAGCAAGTTAAGCCTATTGGTAACAAAAAACCAAAAGCGAATGGAAATAATTGTTTCCCTAATGCTTTAGCGGCCTCTTTAATTTTTAAATGTTTTTGTAAATTGTTAAGAAAGACAAAGGATATGAATAAAAATAGTGCTGCAAAATCAAAAACAGCAACTACTTTAAAAAGGAAAGCTATTCCTAATAATAAACCCGCAAGGAAGGAATTTTTGGACTGTTTTTGATTAACAATCAAAAGAGCGGAAAGTATAATCGGCAGCAGCATAAAGTTTTCTGCATTCGCGATATTTCCCTCTATCAAAGGAAGGCCAAAAACAAAAGAGAAAAAGGCAGTCGAAAGATAGCAGGCAAACCTATTATTTGTTTTAAATTTTGAAAAGAGTTTTCTAGCAAGTAGGAAAAAAGCGATAACGGATAATACTCCAAATATTACTGAAACAAGCCGTATTGTAAATTGATCGGAATTAAATAATGAATACAAAAGATAAATTAAGGGAGGTTTATTATCAAAAATATCTCTATATAAAAGCTTTCCTTGACTAAGTGCAATTCCTATTGTTTGATAAATCCCTTCATCTCCGTACCAATAGGGTTCAAATAGGGATGGCAATCTAAGAAGAAAAAAGATGAATGAAGTAATTAAAGCAAACCAAAAATCTTTGCTTTTTTCAAGACGGCCAAGAATCTTCATAGCTTTTCGGTAACTTTATATTCAAGTCTTTTCCCAAGCATAAGTTGGGTATGGGAAATAAGAGCTGGAATTACGGAAAGAAAAAAACTTACAACAGGCAAAAGTATGAACTCCAGAGGAAAAAGGAACTCTCTGATTTTGGGTAAGGAATGATTCTTTGGTCTATTGCGGAAATCAATAGCAATCATTATGAGAAACGCGAACGTACAAAGAGTTAGTATGGATCCAGCCAAACTTGCAAGACTATATCCAAGAGTTGTCCTTTGAAAAACAGGGTTTACGAAAGCGATTATATTTGCAGAAACTGTTAAGATGAACCAATTGACAGGCCAAAGGAAATGATCCAGTAAAACGTTATAAAGAAGTATAGTTTTTCTGAAAAAAGGTACATTGGGAACAGTAAACCACCATTTTATAAATAGGGGGTCATCGGATACTCCCCAAGACCATCGTCTTTCCTGTTGATACTTATTTTTTAAGCTTCCGATATAGCTATAAGACAATGGAGCATCCATAGAGGTTTTTAAGAAAATTGGCTCTACAAAGACATGTCCTGACAATTTATAGAAAGCTTTGAAGAAGATTCTGTAATCTTCAGGAATTACATCGCAGTCCCAAAAATCGATTTTCTTAAGTAGAGAAAAAGACAAGGAATAAGTAGAGTTAGCAATTAATCTATCTTTTTGGACAAGAACACCTGTTCTCCAAAGGCTGCCAAAAAATGCAATGATTCTAATTGGAGCAGGAACATTCCAGAAATTATTGTAATTTACATTAGCTGATTGCCAAAATTTATTATAGGGATTAGTGTCGCTTAAAAATTTGAAAGCCAGATAGGAGAAATATTGTCTATCAAATATAGAATCAGCATCTACAGATGAGACAGTCGCAAAGTTTATATCAATAGGTCCATTTTCAATTAATTTTTTGTAAACAATACGGCCTGCAAATGCCTCATTTGAAGATTTTCCTTTTACTTCATTTGGAACATCAGGGTGATATGTCGCAAAAATTTGTCCAAAATTTACTTTAAATTCATCAATAAGAGCATTTGCTTTTGTTATTGCATCTTCTTCTCTTTTTTCCATAGCCAGAACTACAATAATTTTCCTTTTTGGGAAGGTTTGCGATGCAATAGCCTTGAGTGTTTGACGCAATTTACTTACAGTCTCTTTGTAGTTTGGAATAATTATAACATGGTAAACTCGATTCCAATTTTTTAATGTTTTCGTTCTTTCCAGCCAATCTATGCCTTCAGCCTTTTTTATTTTTCTGGAGGCGATAAATGCTGTTGCCGACAAAGAAAAAGATTTATACAGCCAATAAATATCAAAAAATACGATAAAATAGGCAACAATGTAGGGTATAACTAAAGATCCCCAAACAGGAAATAGAATAAGCGCCCAAGAAACAAAACCGGGAAGCAATTCCAAAGACCTTTTAGTTTTGATTGGATATCTGCTAAAGACAGTCTGAAAAAATTTTGTCATAGGTTAAAAACAGCATTGGCGTTTCTCGTAGTTTGATCTTCAACTAAAGAAAAAGAAACACCTTTTATTTCGGCAATTTTTGCTGCTACGATTATAACATAAGAGGGTATGTTTAGGCTACCTCGATGAGGCTCCGGCGTAAGGAAAGGGCTGTCGGTTTCAGCTACAATTCTATCAAGAGGGGCATAGTTCACTAAATCTTTTAAATGGATATTCTCTCCCGGTGCAAAACCTTGATATGTAATATTGCCATCAAAACCAACATAAAATCCAAGATTAAGCACTTGTTTTAGAAATTGTATATCTCCGGACATACAGTGGAACATTCCCGGAGGGCTTAAGAGATACGATTTATGGCTTGAAAGTATCTCCAAAATATCTTTTCCTGCATGACGATTATGAATTTGAAGGGGCAATTTGAGCTTGAAAGCAAGCTCTATCTGTTTTATAAATATGTCTTTTTGGAGTTTTGGATCCACAATTGAGTTCGATTTATACGAATAATAATCCATGCCAATTTCCCCAATTGCGACAACTTTTTTCGCATTTTTCGCGAGTTTTTCAAGGGTAATTTCCCATCCCTTTTCAAGTTTATCCGCATGATGAGGATGGATACCAACTATAGCAAAAAGGTTTTCGTAATCTTTTGCGAGCCCTATTGCTTTTTGACTTGAATCTATTTTCGTTCCGACATTTATAATCTTTTCTACGCCGTCTTTCTTAGCCTTTTTAATAACTTCATCATAGTTTTTTTCGAACGAATGGAAGTTGAGGTGGCAATGAACATCTATCATAGTAGTATTATACGATATATACTCTATAATTATGATAAGAAATCCTTGACAAAGTTATTGTGTCAGGACTATCATAAGTTTTTCTAGAGGGTATTTATGAAGGTAAACTTCTTTTTAACAAGATATATTGACAAATTGTCTGCTTCTGTTTTTAAAATATCCGTCAACAACGTTAAACCCAAAATCAATACCACATCACAGCTATTTGAAGATGCTTATAGGAATATAAATGAATTATTTCTGGAATTGCATACATCTACAGAGGGTTTGATAAACGGACAAGGCAGAAAATTGCTCAAACAGTATGGATTAAATGAAGTAGCCCATGAAAAAAGAAAGTTTTGGCTGATACGTCTTCTATCCAGTTTTAATAATCCATTAGTTTTCCTTCTCTTATTCTTGGCAATAATCTCTTTGGTTACGAAAGATGTTTCCACATCGGGCATTATATTCATAATGGTTCTTTTAAGCGTATTAATAAGATTTTTTGAAGAGAATCAAGCCTATAATGCTGCGGAAAGTTTAAGGTCTATGGTGAGGACAACATGTACGGTAATAAGAAAAGGTAATCCTAAGGAGATCGATCTTAAATTAGTTGTCCCCGGAGATATTGTTAGGCTTTCGGCAGGAGATCTTGTTCCTGCGGACGTAAGAATGATTCAAAGTAAAGATTTATTCGTTAATCAATCATTATTAACCGGAGAATCTTTGCCTGTTGAGAAACATGCAATTTTGCCCAAAGAAAAAGAACGGGACAATATCTTTGAATTGCAAAATATGTGTTTTATGGGTACCAATGTTGAAAGCGGAGTAGCGACAGCGCTTGTTTTACATACGGGGCGAAATACCTACTTTGGAACTCTAGCTCAAAGTATAGTTGGGCAAAGAAGTCTTACGAGTTTTGATAAAGGAATAGACCAATTTACCTGGCTTATGATCAGATTTATGCTGGTTATGGCTCCGATTGTATTTCTTATTAACGGATTGGGTAAGGGCAATTGGTGGGAAGCCTTACTTTTCGCAATATCGGTTGCTGTCGGTTTAACTCCGGAAATGCTTCCGGCAATCGTAACGGTTAATCTTTCAAAAGGTGCAATTGCAATGGCAAAGAAAAAAGTTATAGTAAAAAGATTAAGCGCAATTCAAAATTTTGGAGCTATGAATATTTTGTGTACGGATAAAACAGGCACTCTTACCCAAAATAGAATAGTTTTAATCAAAAACATCAATATTAGCGGAGAAACGGATTACA
>JBBTZX010000035.1:0-12450 GCA_038061125.1 Patescibacteria group bacterium
GAGTATCAAGTATTTTATTCTTTCTGTTATGACGGTTGTTTTACCTGTTCCGGCTCCTGCAATAATCAAAAGCGGTCCTTCTCCATGGTGTACTGCCTCGAGCTGTTCACGATTTAGGATTTTCTTGTCTTCCATAGATTCGATTTCACTCACTCACTATGACCTGAACTTGTCGAACGGTCATGGGGATATTTTACCACACACACATCTTTACTCAACAACTATTGTTCCCGTCTGGCTTGCATTTAGATGATTATGATAGCTATATGTTCCAGGTTTATCAAACCCAAGCTGCACGGATGATCCGTCACCAAACTCCCCTAAATTAAGAGGAGGATAGACGAGATGAGTTGGATGTACGGCTGAATTTAGAGAAACTGCCGCTCCGCTTTTATTCATCCAGATAACTTTTGTCCCAGCCTTAATTGTTAAAGTTTGAGGTGCAAATCCTAAAACACTTACAGTAACGATAGCCTCATTTTGTATTTGTTGGCTTTGAGATCCTTGCTGAACTGGAGCTTGATTCGAACTCTTTTTGCTTCCAAATACAAATACTCCTGCAATTACAGCAACAACGATGATGATAATTAAAAATTTACCCACTTAGTTCATTCACCTCCTTCGTAATATCTCCTTCGAGACTTTTGGTTGAATTAAGTTTTTGTCCAAGCTGCCCGAAACCACTACTGACATTGGAAAATTGCCCTGAAGCATTATTGATATGTCTGCCCAGGATTTCCATATTCCCGGAAACTTTTTCGTAGTCACCCTGCATAGCCCTTAACATTTTAAAAACCTCACGAGAACGTCCTTCAATTTTCTTACCTTCGAAGGAGAGAAGTATTGTTTGGAGATGGGCATAAAGAGTGCTTGGAGATACAACGTAGACTCTCCCTTTTTTGGCAAAATCCATAACCTCGGTTATATTAACCAACTCATAGTATACAGACTCGCTTGGCACATACATTAAGGCGAAATCCATTGTTCCTTCTTCGGGAAGAATATATTTTTTGGCAATATCTGCGATATGTTTCTTGACATCCCTAATAAATTCTTTTTGAAGATCGTTTTTTTCTTTTTCGCTTTCTGCTTTGGTCATTTTCTGGAAATTCTCCATTGGGAATTTTGAGTCTATAGGCAAAATGCCCGCATCGGTTTTTATCGCCGCATCCACTCTTACTCCTGATTTAAATTGATATTGTAAGTTGAAACTATTTTTAGGAAACATCTGTGATATGAGGTCTTTAAGAACCTGTTCTCCGATATTTCCTCTTAATTTCGGGCTTTTGAGAAAATCCTGAAGTTCCCGCATGCCTCTGCCGATTTCACTCATCTGCCCAACTTCTTTGCCAACATCTCTGATAACAGCAGCAGCTTTGTCAAGCCGTTCGTTTAACTGTTTTGAATTTTCCTGAAGGGTTTTTACCATGTTAGTTGAAGATGAATTAATAGAGCCCTGCATGCTTTTTAGCCATTCAACCAAAGAGTCGTCAGGCTTATTATTGGAAGATGACAGCTTTTTGTTGATGATAAAAATTACAGCACCAAAACCTACGAGCATGAGAACCAGAATAAGGACAATTTGAAGAGTCATATCTTTACTATACACTATTGACAATGTTTTTTTAATAGTTTAGGATATTTATTGTTCTTTTATGGCAAATTTTTCTACATCCAGAACTATAATCTTTGCAGTATTCGCAATTGCATTGCTAATTGTAGTTTTTGTAATGGTTTCCAATAAAAAGGGAGTGCAGGTTGTAAATCAATCGCCATTACCTATAAGCCAGGTTTCTCCGACAGTAGCGAATGTAACTTCTCAAAATGCGAATAAGGTGATGCAAGAAACAGATAGTGCCATTCAGCAAACCAGCGGTCAATTAGATAGCGATCTTAATTCTTTGGATAATATAGATAAAACGCAGGATAGTACAGCCGGATTATGAAAAAATATATTGTTGTCTTTTCATTTTTGATATTAATGCTTTTGGCAGCCCGCTCTTCTTTCGCAAAAGACGCAGATAATTTAACTAGACAAGCACAAAATACGATAAATAATTCAAGTAAAGCTGCTGTTAAAGAGCAGGAGCAAATTATTAAATTAAAACAGCAGGGAGACAAGATGATTGATCAGAGAATAGCGTCTTTAGATAAGCTTATTGCCCGTATAGATAACGATAAAAATCTTACGAGTGATGAAAAGACAACATTATCTTTGGACGTGCAGAATGCTATCAATGGCTTGACCGTTCTTAAAACAAAAATTGCTGGAGATACGACAAGTGTCGATCTAAAAACAGACATCAAGCAGATCGTAACAAGCTATAAAGTTTACGAAATACTTGAGCCCAAGATGAGGATCTTGGTGATTATAGATAATCTTCAGGATATTTCTAACAGACTTGGTCCTCTTGCACAAAAGCTGCAAATATTTATTGATGATCTTAAGGGTCAAAATAAAAACGTTTCAGATTTGCAGATTTTGCTTGACGACATTAATTCCAACCTTTCGGCAATTAATACTAAATTGTCTGCGGATAAAACTGCGGTTATGAACATTAGTGTAAATACAGTTAATGCTAAGGATGTTTTTGTTTCAGTACGAAAAGACCTGGCGCAAGTTCGGGCTCTCTTTGCTAAAATACGCCACGATATAGCATTGATGAGGGAAGATTTTAAAGGAGTTCTTACTGTTTCTCCAACCAAATAATTCCTTTTTTCTAGGACTTTTAATTAAAATATAATTCAGGATCTGCTTTTATTTTTTGCCACGGGGACTCTTTATAATTAAAGAAGGCAGCGGAAGCAATCATGGCGGCGTTGTCAGTGCATAAACTTTTTTGTGGACAAAAAAGTTTGGTCGTTGGCATTTGGTCTTTGGTCTTTTGCTCAAGGGTTTTTCTTAGTTTTTGATTGGCTGCGACTCCGCCGCCAAGAAGAATTGATTTAGCCTTATATTTTTGCGCGGCTTTAATTGTTTTTGAAACTAAGACATCGATAATTGCTTTTTGCGAAGAAGCAGAAATGTCTTGAATATATTTTTGGCTAAACTTTTCATCTTTATTTTTTAATGTTTCTCTTAAGACTGCGGTTTTTAGACCCGAGAAGGAAAAATCAAAATCCTTGGAATAAATCATTGGGCTTGGGAAATTAAATGCTTTTGAATTTCCATTTTTTGCCAACTCCTCAATTTTTGCGCCAGCAGGATAGGGAATTCCCAGAAGTCTTCCTATTTTGTCAAAAGCTTCTCCTGCCGCATCATCACGCGTGCCGCCAAGCCATTTTATTTTTCCATGATTTTCTATTAACACCAAATCCGTATGTCCTCCGGATACAACTAGAGCAATCGCTGGAAATTCAACTGCTAACTTCTGACTGCTAACCTCTAACTCCTTGGCGTTAGTTGTTGTTTGTTGTTTGTTAGTAGTTATAAAGTTGGCGTAAATGTGTCCGAGAAGATGGTTAACCGGAACTATCGGTTTTCCCAAAACATAAGCAAGAGTTCTGGCAGTTTCTACTCCTACCAAAAGCGATCCGATTAATCCCGGACCAACAGTAACGGCAATAACATCGATCGAACCCGCGGGGTTTTGTGCGTCAACCCCGCGGGTTGAATTCAATGCTTCTTTTATAACCGGAATCATATATTTTACCTGTTCGCGGGCGGCAACATTGGGGATAATTCCTCCTGTTTGAGAATGAAGCGTCAATGATGAAGCAATTACATTGGATAAAATTTTTAGCTCTTTAGTTTTGGTATTAGCATCTATAATTGCAACTCCTGTTTCATCACAGCTTGTTTCTATGGCTAAAATTTTCATAGGATTAAAAATCTATTTTTACAGAATCTCCCTTTGTAAAACTATACTTTTCAGATAATCCCGCATTTATTTCCAAGACAGTATCTGATAATTCTGCAGGACGGTAAATAGCAAGATTTTGTCCTTCTTTCGGAGGTTGTAGGTTTTGATAAATTGCAACGATTTTGTTATTGCCAATAAAAATAATATCGATTGGAAATTTCATATCTTTCATCCAAAATGAGTAGATTGATGGCGTATCAAGCAAGAAAAGCATACCTTGGTTTTGAGGAAGATTTGAGTATTTAGCTAAACCTACTTCTTTATCCCTAGAGCTTTTGGCAATGTAAAGATTAAAGGTGTGATTATTTATTGTAATTTTTGGCGTTTTTGCCAAAGTTGAAATGCCAATTAGAAAAAGGAAAAGCGCCAAAAGGAGAAGAACCATCTTTCTCATAAATCTTTAGAGATTAATTCTGCGAGCCGGGTTGTAGATTGGTCTTTTATAATTTCCGTAACGACAGCTACTTTTCCATTTACTTTTTTTGCCTGACGCTCTTTATGATGCATTGAGGAGTCGCCTTGCGTTATTGCAATTATCGAGGGTTTGATTTGCATTATTATCTCATCGTATTGATTATCCATAGTTAAATTTGGCAAAAGAATTACATAATCTACAATTTTAAGAGCTTCCAATAGAGACGCCCTGTCTTCGTGTGTATTAATGGGACGATTTTTTCCTTTGAGTTTTTTTATATTAGAATCACTTTCCAAAAGAACAAATAAAACATCCCCCTGCTTTTTTGCCTTTTCCAAAAATATTAAATGTCCGACATGCAGAATATCAAAGCATCCTCCGACCAATACAATGCTTTTGTTGTTTTTTCGGATTTCTTCCGCAACAATTTTAGCTTCTTTTACTGTTAAAATCTTTTGCATATTACTCTTTGGTTCCTCTAAGATAAATAGCACGCCAAGGTTGATAATTGGAAGTGAATTTATCGGATAAATATTCTTTGTTATCTTTTATTACCGTTCTTGTGAAATAAACATTTGCGCCCCAAGCGGAAAAGTCAATTTGCTTAATGATTCCTTTAGGCAGAGTTGGATCGTCCTGATAAACATCCGGCGGGGGAGGAACTTCATTGGTAACAATAGGTTTGGTCAAAGTTACACTTCTCCCATCGCTTGTCCCATAAAGAGAAAATGTTAACTGTTCAATGTCAGGATTAATTGAGGTTTGAATAAGGATATATTTACCGGTATCGTTTTTGAACTTAAAATCTACGCTGGGAGAATAGACTGTCGCGTCAATTCCCGGAGGACTATCCTGTTCATAATAACCCACTCTATATGCATGAGCATGCCTTTCTATTATCGGGAGTCCCGCATTAAGAACCGCTCTGAAAAGCGTTGTTGAAACTTGACACACTCCTCCTCCGTCTCCAAGCACTGTCCTTCCGTTCTCTATAACATATGCCTGCTGATAGCCTGTAAATGCGGATACATCACCCAAAGCTTTATTAAATGAAAATATCTCATTTGGGGCTACTAAAATTCCATTTAGTCTGGTTGTTGCCAAAGTTACGTTGTAAACTCTATTGATTATAGAATGCTGGAAAAGAGAATTTCCTTCCCCAATAAGTTCCTTAATCCCTAGGTTATTAATTTTATCTATGGTGATTTTTGGTTTTAAAATTTTGACGGGAATAGGGATAATGATACTTTTAATTTTTCCTGTTACTACGGATTGGAAATTGGAATTAAGCTCACTTTTTATAGCATCATTATCTATTTCCTGGCCATCCAGGGAAGGAGTAAAAACAATTACTTTGCCGTTTTGCAGATTAAAGACTGCGTCAACAGGGGCTACATACATTTTGCCGGCAATGGTCGCTAATAAGTTTTGCAGTTTTTCTTCCGAATAACGATAAGAAGTTTGGAGATTTATTCCGTTAAGGTAAGCACTTAGAATTAGATTTATGTTTGAGAGTATTCCTTCGGAACGGCCTAAACTAATTGCCTGTTTTGCGATAAGATTTTCGTCAAATCCGTAATTAATATCTTTCGCATAAATCGCAATAGCTTCGTCATTACTTAAGAAAACAAATTTAGTATTGCCAAACGCGTCATTTTTTTTAGAAAAATAATCTTTTATTTGTTGTTCGGTTTTTCCGCCCAAACTTATCTTGTCGGCTGTGATGCCGGGATAAACTACGTTGGCATTTATTTTCTCAAAAATAATAAGGGCAAAACTTGCTAATAAGAAAATGCCCAAAGACGCGCCAATGATAACCCACAGAGCTTCTTTAACAATTTTCGCAAGTTTACCTTTCTTAGCATGTAAGATTTTCATTTGATATGGGGCATATGTGGTATTATACTAAATATAGCATATGGATGAGAATACAATCTTTCAAAATCCCAAAGTTTTTGTGCCTTCCCCGTTGCCCGAATCTGAATTACCTCAAGAGCCCCAGGTGCAAGGTCCCAATAGGAATATTCTTAAATTTATAATAGCGTTAATTGCTATTGTTGCATTAGCCTTTCTTTTTATTAAAATTGTTCTTCCTGGTTTGCAAAAACCAAAAGAAACTAAAATTACATTATCCTACTGGGGTTTATGGGAAAGTCCTTCGGTAATGCAGTCGGCAATAACGGAGTTTGAAAAGCAAAATCCAAATATTAAAATTAGTTACGTAGTTTCGGATGTAAAACAGTATAGAGAAACACTGGCTACCAGGATTAAAAACGGTACGGGACCGGATATTTTCAGTTTTCATAACACCTGGTTACCAATGTTGTCTTCGGATCTTTTGCCTTTGCCAAAAGAAACACTTACTAAGGAAGATTTTGCGAAATGGTTTTATCCTGTCGCAAAGAACGATTTAATCAGAAACGGGGCAATATATGGGGTTCCGGTTGGGATAGACACTCTTTCTCTTTATGTCAACACGACGCTTTTTGAGGGAGCAAATCTTCAGGTGCCGACCACTTGGGTTGATTTTGCTAATGACGCAAAAAGACTTACGGTTAAAGATGCAAATAATAAAATAACAATTTCAGGAGCTGCTTTGGGAACATTCAATAATATTACTCATGCTCCGGATATAATTTCTTTGCTTTTCGTTCAGAACGGAGTCAATCTGTATGATATTTCTAAAACTTCTCAAGCCGCAAGTGAGGCGTTAACTTTCTATACGGCATTTGCAATGGGGGGCAGTAATATTTGGGATAGCACTTTGGATCAGTCAATGTTGGCTTTCGCGAAGGGAAATCTGGCTATGTATTTTGGTTACTCTTGGGACTTTTTTGCGATAAAAGCCATCAATCCAAACCTTGCGTTTGCTATTTATCCGGTACCTCATCTTGGCAGCCAAAATATGACAATTGCCAGTTATTGGGCGAATGGCGTTTCCGTCAAGAGCAGTCATCAGAAAGAAGCGCTTTTATTTATTAAATTTTTAGCCAAAAAGGAAACAGAGGAAAAACTTTTCACAGAAGAATCAAAAACCAGACTTTTTGGGCAACCCTATGCGAGAATAGATTTAGCAGATTCTTTAAAAACTAATACCTATGCATATCCTTTTGTCTTACAGGCAAAAGATGCAGTTTCTTCGTTTTTTGCAGACAGCACGTACGATAACGGTTTAAATTCGAAAATGAATGCTTACCTTGGTAAAGCAGTGGAGTCTGTTCTGGGAAACACATCTCCCCAAACTGCAATAGATGCTCTTTCGCAAGGAGTAGCGCAAGTTCTGAAACAGTACGGCCAGTGAAACGCCTCATTAATAATAGTATAATGCCCTCATGCAAAAAAGTATAAAAAAGGCAGTTTTACGGACCCTTATCTATAGTGATATTTTTGATTATCCTCTTTCACAAGAAGAAATTTGGAGATTCTTGATTGGTGTAAAAATTGACAGAAAATCTTTTGAAAAAGAGTTAAAGAGTTTGGCTAAATCCGAATCTACACCCTTGGGGTGTAGATATAACTTTTATTATCTTCTGGGGCGGCAAGAAATTGTAAAAAAAAGAATTGAAAGAGAAAGAATAAGTAGGCAAAAACTTAAAATTGCGAAAAAAATAGCAAAATGGCTTTCGTATATTCCCACCACACTTTTCGTAGGAATAAGCGGAGCATTAGCGTTAAAAAATTCCCATAAAGATGATGATATAGATTTATTTGTTATAACTTCCAAAAACACTCTTTGGCTGACAAGATTAATGATGGCTATTTTGCTTATTTTGACCGGACATTACAGAAAACGCAACGCAAAAGATGTTTGTGATAAAATTTGTTTGAATATGCTAATTGACGAAACAAATTTGCAGTTACCATTGAAACAACAGGATTTATACGGCGCGCATGAAATTATCCAGCTAATGCCAATTTATATCAAAAACAATATGTATAATAGGTTTTTGCAGGCAAATAAATGGGTAGAAAAGTTTCTGCCAAATGCAATAAAAAGAATTATGAATCAAGAAGCAGGAATAAAGAATCAAAATAAAATACCATTATTCATTCTTGAATGGTTGGCAAAACAACTCCAACTTTGGTTTATCAATAAACACAAAACAATAGAAGTAGTTTCCGATAACTTTCTTGCTTTTCACCCCTTAAACTACAGGAGAAAGATTCTTAATTTATACAAAGAAAAAATAAAAAAATATGGAGTTTAACTTAGTAGTTTGCGGAGGAACGTTTGACCATTTCCATAAAGGGCATAGGAAATTTTTGCAATTTGCCCTAAGTTTGAGTAACAAGCTTGTTGTTGGACTGACAAGCGATACGTATTCCGGAAATAAAGAATTAAGTTTTGCAAGTCAATCTTACGAGGAAAGAAAAAAAACAATAGAAGAATTTCTGAAAAAAGAAAATTTCTTGGAAAGAGTTGAAATGCTGAAAATAGAAGATATGTTTGGTCCAACTCTTTCCGAAACTTTTAACGCACAAGCTATTATTGTTTCTTCTTCTACGTTAAGGGGAGCGGAAATTATAAACGAGCATAGAAAAAAACAAGGGCTATCTGAATTTAAAATAATTATTCAGCCAACTATTTTAGGTCCAGATGATAAGCAGATATCTTCTCTTAGGATAAGAAATGGAGAAATAGATAGGGAAGGGAAGCCTTACGTTAACCCTTTATGGCTTAAGCAAAAATTATTCTTAACAGAAGAAATAAGGAAAAGGTTGGAAAGACCATTTGGTGTTCTTGTAGAAAATTTTACGGAGCTTGCTAGTCAAAAATTCCCTTTCGTTATAACGGTTGGAGACGTTACTGCGAAGAAGTTTAATGACTTATCTTTGAAGCAAAATATCGCGGTTATAGATTTTAAAGTAGGCAGAAAAGTTATGTTTTCCAAAATTGAAGAGTTGGGATTTTTGGGAAACGAAACGATAATTAAAGTTAATAATCCAGCAAGTTGTCTTACTCCGGACATTTTCAAAGAAGTGCAAAATGCGTTGAAACAAGGACTGAGAGAGAAGGTAATTATTAAGATAGGAGGAGAAGAAGATTTGGCAGTATTGCCTTTAATTTTGGCGTCGCCGTTGGGCACAAGTATCTATTATGGTCAGCCAAATGAGGGAATGGTGAGAATAGAAGTTTCGGAGAATATTAAAAAGATTGCTTATGGGTTGGTTGATGGGTTCGAGATGAAGAGAGCTAGTACTAGAGGTTATTGACAAGGAGTCTGTTTTAGGATATATTTGCCTTGCAATATCCCTCAAAATTAAACGCGGAGGGATTTTGTTTTAATAAGGAATATATGGATAATAAGAAAACATATTTAACAAAAGAAGGATTAGCCGAGCTTAAAAAAGAGTGCGATGAGCTTGTTAATGTGAAAAGACCGGATGTTCTTTCCAGAGTTTCCCAAGCAAGAAATATGGGAGATCTGTCTGAAAATGCAGAGTATACGGCAGCAAGAGAAGAACTGTCGTTGATAGATACCAGAATTGATGAGCTGGAAGAACTTCTAAAGCAGGTAGTTCTAATAAACGAACGAGGCCAGAATGGCCATAGTATTGTTAAATTGGGTTCTAGGGTAACGGTTGAGGTAAAAGGTAAAAAAGAGGAGTTTGCCGTAGTTGGAGAAATGGAAGCAAACCCGGAAGAAAAGAAAATCTCCCATAAATCTCCCATAGGCAGCGCGCTTCTTGGTAAAAAAGTTGGGGAAAAAGTCGAAGTAGAAGCTCCGGCAGGAAAAATATTATATACCGTTGTTAGTGTAAATTAATACATCGAAAAACATGCAAGGTGCAGTAAATATTATCCGTAAGGACACGTCAAAATTAAAAAAATCTCCTAATTTATTAAACTACGAAAAAACCTACCGAACTTTCTCCTGGAAAAAAGCAGACCAAGAAATTGATTACTTTAGGGATGGTACGTTAAATGCAGCTCATAACGCTATTGATAGGCATATTGAAACCAAACGAAAAAATAAAGTAGCTCTGTTTTTTGAAGGACAAAATGGCAATAAAGAAAAGTATACCTTTTACGATTTGCATAAATTGACCAATAAGTTTGCCAACGTGCTGAAAAAATATGAGGTTAAAAAAGGCGATCGGGTTTTTATTTTTCTTCCTACCGTTCCTGAACGCTACATAGCTTTTTTAGGTACGCTTAAAATTGGTGCCATTGCCGGTACTTTATTTTCCGCATTTCAAGAAATTGCTTTAATGGATAGGTTGTCCGATAGCGGAGCAAAGATTCTTATTACCAATTCAGTTCTTTTTCCTCGAATTGAAAAAGTTTGGAAAAATCTGCCGAATCTTGAACGAGTAATCATTGTTGAAAGAGGTTCGGCAGTTTTGGCTAAAGGCAAAAAACTTATTTATTACAACCAGGAAATGTCCAGAGCTTCGGACAAATTTAAAGTTGAACACATGCAAAAAGACGAGTCCGCGTATATGCTTTATACGTCCGGCACAACCGGTAAATCAAAAGGTATTATTCACGCTCACTACGATATCTTACAGGCAATTTACACCACCAAATTTGCTTTAGATGTACAGGAAGATGATATTTATTGGTGCACCGCGGATTTGGGTTGGGTAACGGGTGTAGTTTATGGAGCGATGGGAATTTGGGGTTTGGGAGGCAGCTCGGTTATTTTTGAAGGTAGATTTTCTCCGCAAAGTTGGTATAAGGTTATAGAAGATTATAAAGTAACCATTTGGTATACTGCCCCAACTGCTATACGAATGATCATGGGTTCAGAAGCAGATATTAAGAAATTTAACTTGTCATCGCTTCGGTTTTTGGCTAGCGTTGGTGAACCTCTTAACCCCGAAGCTATTTGGTGGTCACTTGAAACTTACGGGTTACCGTTTCATGATAATTGGTGGCAAACAGAACTAGGCGGAATTTGCATCGCAAATTACGCTGTTTTAGATATTAAGCCGGGCTCAATGGGCAAGCCCTTTCCTGGTGTAAAAGCGGCTATTGTTGATGAGTACGGTAGGGAACTGCCCATAGGTGAAGAAGGAAGTTTAGCTCTCAAACCGGAGACTGTTAGCTCTCTGATGAAGGAAATTTGGAGAAATGAAGCTAAATATAAATCCTACTTCGCCAACGGCTGGTATTTATCAGGCGATAAAGCCTACAAGGATAAAGATGGATATTTTTGGTTTATAGGCAGATCGGATGATGTGATTAAAACAATGGGAGAGCGAGTTGGTCCATTTGAAGTGGAAAGTGCTTTAGTTGAGTATCCAGACGTGATTGAAGCAGGAGTAATTGGCAAGCCCGACAAAATCCGCGGCGAAATTATCAAAGCTTTCGTTGTGCTTAAGCAGGGAATTAAGCCGTCGGAGGAGATAAAAGAGAAAATCACCAAGTTCGTTAAAGAACATCTAGCAGGTCACGCTTACCCAAGAGAAATTGAATTCGTTGATAGATTGCCAAAAACAAGATCAGGGAAAATTATGCGCAGAGTTTTAAAAGCTAAAGAATTAGGATTGCCTGTCGGAGATATTTCTACCCTTGAGGACTATTAGGCTTAGATATCTTGGTCAAATAACGACTGCAAAATAGAAAATGCCCTATTGGTTTCCTTCTCGGGCAAAACTATTGTAAATTCCAAATAGGCAGATACAATTTCAATGATATTAATTCCTTCCCAGGCAAGAGATTTTAGGAAGAAATAGAAGATTCCGGGAGTTTCAATCGCTTCCTTGGGAAGCCTAATCGTGATAGAAGATAAATTACTAAATTCTGAAGCTACTTCTTCATTTTCTAGAACTTTTTTTATTTTTCCAGCAAGATCTTGACTGGCAATAATAGTCGTATCGAAAACGCCCTCCGTTATCGTAAAAAAATACTTAGAGTTTGGATTAGATAATTTTAGTAATGTTGGATATTTATCTATTAAGCTTTCGGAACGAGAAACTGTTATCTCCGCTAAATTTGAGCGAACTATCATATCGGGTTTGGTTTTGAATATTCGATTATAGACATAATGTGGTTTTATTTGAGTAGACAACCTATTTAAGGCCATAACTATGGCTGCGTAGCTAGCTTTCTTCTTGAGCATTTCTTCAAGCTCGGGCTTTATATATCTGGCTAAAGCAGATATGTTTATTATGCCTTTCGACATAGATTCGGAAAGATAGCGAGACCTGTTGATAATTGTCTCC
>JBBTZX010000035.1:12460-19335 GCA_038061125.1 Patescibacteria group bacterium
GTCTCCGTAGCTTCAGGTATTGTTATCATAGCTTGCATTCAACGAATTCGTGTATAAATCTTAACATATATTATATAATTTGTCAATAATCTATATAAATTTGACAAATACTAAGGTTTCTAGTAAGCTTATACCATATGACAGAAAGATGCATAACTATCGCTGGCAACCATAGTGTTCCTGCTGGAAATTTAGATTTTGGTCCCTGGGCGGATATAATAAGGGAGCACCCTAAAGACATGCTTCCCGTAAGCCCTGATCAATTGCAGAAAAGCTACGGTGCCGATATGGCCACGGTTTTATTAGATGACGGTAAAATTGTAGGCGGAACAAGATTTGTCCCATTATTGGATTCCGCAAAAAAGCAGGAATTGAACCTATCTAGCTTGCAACTTCCCGACATTTGGGAATTAGGTTCGATTGCCGTAGCGAAAGAGGCGATGGGAAATGGATTCAGCAGGGATGTAAACAAACACCTTTTGAGTTCCGTTAAAGAAAGAATACGAAATGGTGAACTATTGGTAATAGGGACTACCAAAACTGCGGTTGTAATAAGAATGCTTTGGGGGCTTGACTTAAAAGATATAGGTAATTTTTCAGTTGCATCTCAGAGAGATTTGCCAATGATAGCGCCCTTAACTTGTGTATGTAAGCCTCCATTGGGAACAGGTTTTCAAATGTCACAAAATTGCAGATATAGGATAAGTCCAAAAGAAGCGGAAGAGGTAGCGCAGAAAAAGAGAGGATTTGGGTTGAATCCAGGAATTCCCTGTGCATTATTTATTTCCGATATAGATTTAGCCCGCAGAACAGATGGCGTTCTTAAAGAAAGATTTTCAAAAGTTGATCCTTCCAATCCTCAAGGGGCATTAGTTGCCGCTTTAAAAGAAAAAGGATATTATAAATAGGATGAACTCAAACAGGCTTATTGACAGTTTTGTTAATCTGGTAAAGATAAATAGCGAGTCGGGGTTTGAAGAAAAGATAATTGACTATTTATATCAAAGCATAAAAGGTTTAGGTTTTAATCCCCTTAAAGACAGTTATGGTAATTTGATAGTCAATGTAGACGGTATTGGGGAACCTCTTTTTTTGGGCGCTCACGTTGATACGGTAAAACCTGGAAACAGCATAAAACCTCAAGTAAAAAATGGAGTTATAAGAAGCGATGGGAAAACAATTCTTGGCGCAGACAATAAAGTTGCCGTAACGATTCTATTGGAATTATTGCGAGATATATCTGAAAAGAAGATCAAAACCAGACCATTAGATATTGTATTTACAACATCTGAAGAGGCAGGCAATCTAGGTGCTGTTAATTTGGATTATTCAAAGATTCGGGCAAAAAAGGGATACATTTTTGACAGTTTTAAACAGATAGGAACTATAGTCTTGGGATCTCCGTTCTATAATAGAATAGAGATTAAGATTATCGGTAAATCTGCTCATGCTTCAATGCCAGAAAAAGGAATTAATGCTCTGCAGATTTTAGCAAAAGCAATTAATGCAATAAAATTAGGAAAAATTAACTCTAAAACGATAGCAAATATAGGAACGATTGAAGGAGGAACTGTGGTAAATGCTGTTCCGGGAGAAATTACGGTAAAAGGAGAAGTTAGAAGTTTTCTAGAAAAAGATATGGAAAATTACTGTAAATATATTATTGGTAAATTTAAAACTTTTGCCAAAGAAGCGGGGGGAGATATAAAGGCTGATATAATCAGGGAAAATGCTGGCTATGAGTATCCGTTAACAGATAAATTTGTTGAATCTACGATAAATAAGATAAATAAGTTTGGGTGCAAAACTTCTTTTTCTTTCCCATGGAGTTGTTCGGATGCGAACATTTTTAATAATAAGGATATGCAAATACTTAATTTAGGTGACGGTGTAATTAATGCGCATACTGTAGGCGAATGCATCTCAATAGATGATTTGTCTAAATTAGGGAAATTGGTTTTGTATTTAGCCACAAATTAATAATGCATATTTATAACAATTTTCTTCTTAAAGATATTATTTATTACGGAATTGGCGGGAAGGCAAGGTTTGTTTTAAAAATTCAAAATAAAGAGGATTTTCTTGAGGCTTTGAAGTTTATTAAAGCAAATAAGATCGAAAAAGTATTAATAATTGGACTTGGATCAAATCTGTTAGTATCGGATGATTTTTTTGATGGCGCTGTTTTATGGTTTGCAAAACCAGAAGTCCACAAATTTAGTTTTACCAAAGACGGTTTAGTTGAGGCATTTGCATCGGAAAATCTTGATGATCTTATCCAATTTTCATTTCAGCATAATTTTATTGGTTTGGAATGGGCAGGAGGACTTCCCGGAACAATTGGAGGGGGAATTCGGGGGAATGTCGGCGCATTTGGCAAAGAATTAGGGAATTCAGTTGAAAAAGCAGAAGTTTTCGATATCGTCAGTAATCAAATAAAAGTTTTAGACAGTAAAGATTTGAAATTTTCGTATAGAAGTAGCTTGGTAAAGGAGAATAAAAACTTAATTGTTGTAAACGCATTTGTTAAGCTTAAAAAAGCAAATGAAAAAGAATTAGCGCAAGCAAAAAAGATTTACTTTTCCCATATAGATTACAGAAAGAAAAATCATCCTCTGGATTATCCATCGTGCGGATCTGTTTTTAAAAATATTACGGAGAAAGAAGATGTTGAAAAAACATTAAATGTCTGGCCGGATATAAAAGAGCAAGTTGAAAATAAATGGCATGGAAAAGTGGCAATGGGATATGTGATAAATAGATTAGCATTTTCAGGCAAAACAGTTGGGGGCGCGCAGATTTCCGAAAAACACGCAAATTATATTCTGAATAAAAACAATGCTTCGTTTAACGATGTTAAAACTTTGATTCAGGAGATAAAAGATAAATTTTACACAACATTTAATTTTTACCCCGAAGTTGAAGTGGAAGTGGTAAAATAAAACTATGTTTTGGGCAGATAAAATTGCAGGAGAATTAAAAAAAAGAAAGTTTCCTCTTGAGTGGGTGGATGACATGAAAACTCCATCTGGTCGAATCCACATTGGTTCCTTGCGAGGCGTGGTGATACACGACTTAATATATAAGTCTCTAATGGAGATCGGTGTCAAAGCGAAATATACCTATATTTTTGACGATCATGATCCGATGGACGCCTTGCCTGTCTATCTTCCGAAAGAAAAATTTGAACAGTATCTTGGGATGCCTCTTTTCAAAGTCCCATCGCCTGAAAAAGGATTTAAAAATTACGCAGAATATTACGCTTTGGAATTTAAAGATGTATTTAATAAAATCGGATGTAATCCTGAAATTTTATGGTCTACGGATTTATATTTAAGCGGGAAAATGAATCCATTGATAAAAGAATGTTTGGATAAAGCGGATAAGATAAGAAAGATATACGAGGAACTCTATAAGAAAAAAATTCCAAAAGATTGGTATCCGTTTCAAGTATATTGTCCTAATTGCGGTAAGGTTTCAACAACTAAAGTTTATAACTGGGACGGAGAGAAGGTTTCATTTACCTGTGAAATAAACACTGTTGACTACACAAAAGGTTGCGGATTTAAAGGAGAAATATCTCCGTTTAGTGATAGAAATGGAATTGTTGGTAAGCTTCCATGGAAAGTGGAATGGTCTGCGAAATGGAAGGTGCTTGGAATTACGGTTGAGGGAGCAGGTAAAGATCATATGAGTAAAGGCGGTTCCCACGATTTAACAAGCCTTATCTGTAAAAAAGTAATTAATTATCCTGTTCCATACTCCTTGCCTTATGAGTTCTTTTTAATTGGCGGTGCGAAAATGTCATCTTCAAAAGGAAGAGGATCATCTGCTTCTGAAATGCTTGAGATTTTACCTCCGGAAATACTAAGATTTTTAATGGTCAAAACAAAAATAAATCAAACTATAGATTTCGATCCGTCGGGCGATACAATTCCGAGACTTTTTGATGAGTATCAAGAGGTTGGTTTTTCAAACGAACCTGATAAAAAAAGAATATTCGAACTTTCTCAAGTTACCGATGAAGTTAAAAAACTCCCGAAGATAAAGTTTATGCAATTAGTCCAATGGATCCAAGCTCCCAACATGCAAAGCCAGTTGGCAAAAGAAGAAGCGGAAGAATGGATTCCTTATGCCAGAAGATGGATTGAGGCTTTTGCTCCGGAGGAAAATCGTTTTATTCCGAAAATAGAAATTCCGGAAAGTTCAAAAAATTTATCTTCAGAACAAAAGAAGTTTTTAGCGAAGATATTGGAGGAGTTAGGCAGGGATTGGGCACCAGAAGATCTACAGGAAAAATTATATATCTGGGCAAAAGAGTTGAATCTTCCATCTCATAAAGCATTTGCCGCAATATATCTTTCCCTATTCGGAAAAAATTATGGACCAAAGGCGGGATGGATTATCCTTGACAACAAAGATTTTATTAAGAAAAGATTTAAAGAAGTTCAGTAATGCAAAAACTTCTGATTGCTACTCATAATAAAGGAAAATTAAAAGAACTTTCAGCTTTTCTTGCGGATTTACCTGTTGAACTATTATCTTTTAAAGATTTGCAAATTACTGACAATTTTGAAGAAAAGGGGAAGACATATGAAGAAAATTCACAAGCTAAGGCACTATTTTATTCTAAAAAGAGCGGATTGCCGGCAATTGCGGATGATGGGGGAATAGAAATAGATGCATTGGGGAAAGCTCCGGGAATTAAAAGCAAAAGATGGTTAGGATATGACGCATCGGATGAAGATTTGATTAAACACATGATTAAAGTTGCAAAAGATTTACCGGAAAATAACCGCAGGACTTTTTTTAAAGCAGTAGTTTCTTTTGCGCTGCCAGATGGAAAAGTTTGGAGTGTAACTGGAGAAATCGAAGGAATTATCGCGGAAAAACCTTATTTAAAACTTTTGAAAGGATATCCGTATCGTTCATTTTTCTATTTGCCAAAAATTAAAAAATATTATCATGAAGATCAATTGACCGATAGAGAACAAAAGCTCTATAATCATAGATATATCGCAATTAGTCGGCTTAAGCCGATAATTGCGAAAGTATTATGTATTAAGTAGCAAGTATTAAGTATGATTGATCTAAATTTTATTCGCGAAAACCCTGAAAAAATTCAAAAATCTTCTAAAGATAAGGGTGTTGATATTGACGTCAATCACATTCTAGAAATAGATAAAAAGCATAGAGAATTGTCTTTAAATGTGCAAAAACTTCGGGAAGAAAGAAATATGCTGGTTTCAGCAATAAAAGGAAAACCAACTTCCGAGCAAATTGAAAAAGGAAAAGAGTTAAAAGCAAAATTAGAAAAAGAAGAAAATTCATTAAGTGCTGTTTGGGATGAATTAAAAACATGGCTTCTTAAAATTCCCAATCCCCCAAAGTCTGACGTTAAAGTCGGCAAAGATGAAAGCGAAAATGAAATTATTAAAAAAGTTGGAACTCCAAAGAAATTTTCATTCACCCCAAAAGATCATTTGGAATTAGGAGAATCACTGGATATTATTGACGTAAAACGAGCAGCAAAAGTTTCCGGTTCCAGATTTGGATATTTAAAAAATGAGGGAGCACTTTTAGAATTTGCATTAAAACAATTTGCATTTGAGGTTTTGATAAAAGAAGGATTTATTCCTGTTATTCCTCCTGTGCTCATTAAAAAAGAAATTATGGATGGACTTGGATATACGCAAATGGGGGAAGAAGAAAATATTTTTTCTTTGGATAAAGATAATCTTTATCTTGTCGGGACATCAGAGCAGTCGATTGTGCCGATGTTTAAGGATGAATTTTTTAAAAAAGAAGAATTACCAAAACGATTTGTCGGATTTTCAACATGTTTTAGACGAGAAGCAGGAAGTTATGGGAAAGATACCAGGGGTATTTTTAGAGTTCATCAATTTGATAAAGTTGAAATGGTTTCATTTGTCGCGGAAAATGAGGACGATAAAGAACACGAATACCTACTGTCTTTAGAAGAAAAATTATTAAAAGCCTTAGAGATTTCGTATCAAGTCGTTAGAATTTGTACGGGGGATTTAGGATTCAACGCGGCAAGAAAATATGATATTGAGGTATGGATTCCATCTCAGAATAAATATCGAGAAATAACTTCCGCATCAACAACAACAGATTTTCAGTCGAGAAGATTAAATATAAAATATCAAGACGGAAATGAGAAAAAATATGTAAATATTTTAAATGGGACTGCATTTTCTATGAATAGACCTATTATTGCAATTTTGGAAAATTATCAACAGAAAGACGGAAGCGTTATAATTCCAAAAATTTTACAAAAATATTTACATTTTGAAAAAATAACATCAAAAAAATAAAAAATTGGTCTTCATTTTTTTTGTTTATTTAAAGCCCCAAACTAATACTTTTGAAGCAGAGTAATTTACTTGACAAATAAAAAAAAATTATACACGATAATAATTAATGAGGGGAGGTGAATTATAACATGGCAAAGAAAAAGAAGGGAAAGAAAAAGAAGAAGTAAAATTGGTAAGTAATTTGGAACATTACCAATTGATCAGTTGGTATCCCCCCGCTTAGCGGGGGGATTTTTGTGATAGAATAAATAATATATGTTTGGTATTTTAACTAAATTTTTTGACTCCAACGAAAAACAAATAAATAAACTTAAACCTCTTATTCTGGAAATAAATTCTTTGGAAAGGGAAATGAAAAAATTAAAAGATAAAGATTTTCCTAAGAAGACGCAGGAATTTAGGGCAAGAATAAAAAGCGGGGAATCTTTGGATCTTATTTTGCCGGAAGTTTTTGCCATCACGCGGGAAGCATCCCTAAGAACAATAGGACAACGTCATTTTGATGTTCAGCTTATGGCAGGAATAATACTTGCAAGC
>JBBTZX010000036.1:0-14368 GCA_038061125.1 Patescibacteria group bacterium
AACATTAATTTTGATGCAGTACTTTTTATGGGCAATACAATTTCTCATAATCCATACAACATTAAGGATTTAATAAAGCATGTTTCAGGTTATCTTACGCAAAGAGGAGTGATGATACTGCAAATCACAAATTTCGAAAAAATGATAAAAGTCCGTAAAAGACTTAAGAGCTTCAATTTCGCCAAACTAGAAGATGGAATAGAGCATGAATATGCTTTCTTGGAATTTTATGACCCGCCAAATATGCAAGAAAAAACCATACTCAAAACCTTTGCCATATTAAGGTCTGATGTTAAAAGATGGAAATGGCTGGGAGTTAGAAATAGCGTGATGGCTTATATAGATGAAGAGATTATGACAGATATTCTGAAGAAAAACGATTTCAAAAAAATAAGTTTTTACGGAGGATTTTTTGACGGAATAAAATGGGATTATCTTTTCAGAAAGCCATTTAAATCTTTAGAAAGTGATTGGATTAATGTGGTAGCGGTAAAATAAAAGATGAAAATAAGGATCTTTATTTTTCTCATTTTAATCTTTATATTTTTTCCTCAAGTTGTCTTTGCGGAAACAATGTCGCTTAAGGAAATTCCGCTGTCTCCAAGTCCTAAACCTGCTGTCGGTTATGAACTTGCATACCCAGGTCTTTTGCCGGACAGCCCTTTATACTTCTTAAAAGTTGTCCGCGATAAGGCAGTTAGTTTATTAACATCAGATCCTCTTAAGAAAGCAGAATTTGATTTATTAACTTCGGACAAACGGTTAAATTCCGCAGTTTATCTTTTTAGAAAAGGGGCAGGCAAATATGCTTTGGCAGAACAAACTATTTCCAAAGGAGAAAACTATTTTGAAGATGCAATAAAACAAGCAGAACTTGCTAAAACTCAAGGACTGCCGGTCCAAAATACTTTGTCTAATCTTTATTTGGCATCACAAAAACATGAAGAGGTAATAAAGTCTTTGATAAACCAAACATCGGGGGGAATTAAAAACAGCCTAATTATAGATGAAAAAAGAATGCAAAATTTGCAGAAAAAGGTTAATTCGTTAATGCCGAAACAATAAGAGAAATGCTTCTGTTTGAAAATATTTTTTCTTCTTAATTTCTAAGCAGACTCGTTTTGTAAAAACCACCTTGAAGGATTATAAACTTTTGAATTGGAAAGAAGAAAAAACGAGGCTAACCAGGAAGATGACTGTGTTTGATATAGAAATTGGTAGTTGACACGGTAGATTTAGCGTCCTAATATTGCTTTAGCACTATCAGTAGCGTTAAGATGAAATGTCCTTATTGCGGATCAAAAGACTCGGAAGTAGTTGAAACCAGAGACAGCGAAGACTTAGATACTATAAGAAGAAGAAGAGAGTGTTTGAAGTGTGAGAAAAGATTTACCACCTACGAAAGAGTAGAGAATGCCAATTTGATAGTAATAAAAAAAGACGGCAAACGAGAACAATTTGACAGAGATAAATTAAAAAATGGAATAATAAGGTCATGCGAAAAGACAACGGTTTCTTTGGAGACAATAGATAAACTGGTTACAGACATAGAAAGAGAATTGCGTGGCGAAGATTCGGTAGAAATAGAAAGCAAAAAAATCGGACAAATGGTAGCGGCAAGATTAAAAAAGCTTGACAAAGTTGCATACATTAGATTTTCAAGTGTATTTAAAAGATTTGTTGATATAGAAGATTTCGAAGAAGAAGTTAAAAAATTACTAAAATAAATTATGAAACTTGATGGAATAAGAGGAAAAGTATTCCTAGATAGATATGCCCTAAAAGGAGTAAAAGGGGAACTTTTAGAGCACACTCCGCAAGAAATGTGGAAAAGAGTTGCACGAGGTATTGCCAAAAACGAAAAGCCAAGAAATAGAAAAATTTGGGAAAAAAGATTTTATGCAGCTATGGATGCCTTCAAATTTGTTCCGGGTGGCCGCATTCTTTCGGGTGCTGGGACAAATTATCAAGTAACCTACTTTAACTGTTTTGTTATACCGTCTCCAAAAGATTCAAGAGAGGGGATTTTGGATTCCTTAAAGCAATTGGTTGAAATTCAGTCAAGGTCCGGAGGAGTAGGGCTGAATCTTTCATCTTTAAGACCAAGAGGAGCCAGGGTTAAGAAAGTCAACGGCACATCATCGGGGCCAATTACTTGGGCAGGACTTTTTTCTTACGCCACGCATGATGTAGTTCAGCAGGGAGGAACAAGACGTGGCGCGACAATGCTGATGCTTTGGGACTGGCATCCTGATATAGAGGAATTTATTACAGTTAAGCAGGATCTTTCCAAAATTAACGGCGCTAATCTTTCGGTTTGTATCTCCGATGCTTTTATGGAAGCTGTTAAAAAAGATAAAGATTGGGAACTTATTTTCCCGGATTTGGATGATCCAAAATATGACACCAAATGGAATGGGGAAATAGATGAGTGGAAAAAGATGGGCGGAAAAACAAAAGTTTATAAAACCATAAAAGCACGTTATCTTTGGGATTTAATCTGCGAAGCAGCCTGGCGTTCTGCTGAACCGGGATTACACTTTTTGGATAGAAGCAACAAAAGAAGCAACACCTGGTATTTTGAGAAATTAATAGCGACAAATCCTTGCGGAGAACAGCCTCTTGGGGCTTGGGCAGTCTGCAATCTTGGGGCAATGAATTTGGCAGCTTATGTTAAGAATGGGAAATTCGACTACGAAAGTCTTGGAAAAGATGTCAGGGTGGCAATGCGATTTATGGACAATGTTATTGATCAAACCTATTATTTCTACAAGGAAAATGAAAAAATCGCAAAGGAGATACGCCGCACAGGTCTTGGAATTATGGGATTGGGAGATGCTCTTATCAAAATGAAAGTTCGTTACGGATCAAAAGAGGGAATGCCAATTGTTGATAAAATTTTCAAAACCTTACGGGATAACGCCTATGAAGCATCAGCCGATCTCGCCAAAGAAAAGGGAGCATTTCCTAAATTTAACAAAGCGAAATATTTACAAGGGTATCATATCAAAAGATTATCAAAGGAATTGCAGAAAAAAATAGCCAAACAAGGAATAAGAAATGCAGTGCTTCTTACGATTGCTCCTACCGGCACAACTTCATTAGTGGCAGGAGTTACTTCGGGCATAGAACCTGTTTATGAATTCACTTTTATAAGAAAAGATAGAACAGGCGAACACATAATGTATCATCCTCTTTTTGAACAGTGGAAAAAGGAACAAGGCAAAAAACCCTTCGACTCCGCTCAGGGCAAGCCGGAATATTATGTCAGCGCCAATGACCTGACTCCTCTTGAGCATGCGAATGTCCAAGCAGTTGCCCAGGAATATATAGATGCTTCAATTTCGAAAACTGTTAATGCGCCAAATTCCCATACGATTGAAGATGTAAAAACACTTTATATGGCAGCATACGATTTGGGTCTTAAGGGAGTTACCTACATGAGGGAAGGTTCCAGAGAAGGAGTTTTATCGAGAATAGAAGAGAAACCAAAAGAGGTAATAAAGCCGAAAGAAATAGAACTCAAGGAGCCGGTAACGCCTCGCCCAATGCAGCTTGAAGGAGTAACTTATCAGGTCGAAAGCCCGGTTGGTAAAACCTATATTACAATTAACCGAAATCAAAACGGCGAACCGTTTGAGGTATTTTTGACTATTGGCAAAAGCGGTTCTGATGTTGCGGCTATGGCTGATGCTCTTGGCAGAATGATATCTCTAAATCTTAGACTCTCCGGCGGCTTATCTCCAAGAGAGAAGATGAAGCAGGTTGTTGCACAGCTAATTGGAATTGGCGGAGCAAGAAGCATTGGTTTTGGCAAAGATAAAGTTCGTTCTCTTCCGGATGCGGTTGCGAAAGTTCTGGCAATGCATTACGGATTTGCTGTAAATGGAAATGTAGTAGATAAGGTAGTTTTGAGTAATGGAAACGGACACGCTTTGGGTAATGGTAACGGAATAAATGGCAACGGCAAAAAACCAGAACAGGGAGAAGAATATATAGATGTTGTAAAACTGCAGCAGCTGGCATTGGTTGGAGGAGCAAGCGGAGTAATGAATGATCCTGTTACAGGACTTTATGATATTTGTCCTGATTGCGGAAGCGGAAGCTTGGCATATGAAGAAGGCTGCAGAAAATGTTATAGCTGCGGCTATTCCGAATGTTAAGTTAACCACTCGCGCTTGTATAGTATCTTAAGGCAAATTTCCAAAACATACGGGCGCAAATAAGAAAGACTACGCACATACTTAAAAGCAGAAAAAAATCAGTTGAAGTCGCTTTAGAAATTAAAAACTTTGTTGGAATAGTAACGACAATAATAATAGGAATCAAGAAGGAAAAAGCAAAAGCATTTAATTGCCTGAACATCTCTTGAGGGTATCTTGTAAATCCATTTATCTCATACAGCAGGTCGATTATATTTGAAAGATTGGTAAACTTAATAACTAGTGTTGAAATGAGATGCCAGATCGAATACATGAGTGCGATACTTACCGGTATTAGAATTAAAAAAAGTACTAGATTGAAAGGGTTTATTATGTGTGAATGTAGGATAATTATCGTGAATATGATTCCTGCTAAAACTCGGAAGACCCCAGTATAGTTGAATAACCAAAAGCTCACTGAAAATTGAGGATCAATAGGCTTCATAAGTAAGGAATCGAGCTCTCCAAAATGAATTATTCGGGAAAACCTTTCAAAGTTTCTGCTAAATACCATATGGAATGTGCCTATGATAATATTGTAAATAGCCGTAAGCAATAATAATTCTTCTCTTGTCCACCCATACACAGTATTTGTGCGTGCGGTCAAAAGAAAAATACTTATAAACGACATGCTTCCCCAAACCAAAGTTGCAATTATACTATTTATAAAATTTGTTCTGTAGGTAGTGAGTACCTGGAAATTCATTGTAAGCAAAGCTAGGTATATTTTTAAATATTTTTTCATGTTATTGCCCAATGCCTGTAAATTTTCTTACACCCTTTTTCCATAATAGGGAATACAGATACGCCATTATAGCAATCCAAACCAATTGCACTAAAATGATATTCATGAGTTGACCTACGTTTTGTGTTCCCTGTAGAGAGATAATCGGAAAATAAATCATATAGGCAAAAGGCAAAACGTAACTAATTTTAGCAATGGTATCGGGAAGAAGAGAAAGCGGCATCAGGAGACCCGCGCAAAGCAAGATTATTGCTTCTACAAGCTGAAAAAATCCCCCAACGTCTGTGAGCCAAAAAGCAGAAAGTCCTACAATCATTTTAAAAGTAAAGGAAAGAATAAATGCAAGAATAATTATTACAATAGAAAGGGCCAGGATTTTCACATCGCTTGCAATAACAAAAAGATTTTTGAAGAAGAATGCAAACAATAATAAAACAACAACCCCGTAAAAACCTTGCAATATTCTCCATGGAGTTTCTAGGAAAAGCTTTAGGATATAATAGGAAAATGGTTTTACAAGAAACTTAGTTAATCCTCCTTGCTGGATATCTTCACGAGCAACGTTTTCTTCGATATGAGCCATAAAACAAGACGATGCGATTACAAGCATAAAGTAATAAGTAGATATAGTTGAGAGGGTCCACCCGGCAATATTTCCTCCATGAGAAGCTAGTGCTCCACGCCAATAAAGATAGAGCACAAAAGGCGGAATAAGTGCAATTAGAAACCAAACAAAAGAGATTGCTCTTTCGATTATGACAATTTGGAAGTTAAGTAAGAATATTTTCCAATAACGCATATTATCTTCGTTTCTTTATAAATATATCTCTGACAATATCTTCTATGCCTATTTCTTCGATATTTAGATCTGCGATCGGAAAGTCTGCTAAAAGCCTTGAAGTAATTGCATTTGACTCTTCACGCTTAACAGAAAGTACAGCTCTGGGGAGCTCAAATTCCTTAATCTCCCCAAATTTACTAATATCTTTTCTCTCTATGTCCTTTTCAAATACGACAGTAATAAGCTTGTACTGCGTATATTCTTTTATAAGATCTTGCAGTTTTCCGTCAAAAAGAAGGGTTCCGTGATCGATAACCAACACTCTCCTACAAAGCTGACGTACATCTTCCATGTAATGACTTGTCAAAATAATCGTTGACCCATACTTGTAGTTATATTCTTTTATGAAGTCACGTAATTTTTTCTGCATTACTACGTCTAATCCGATGGTTGGTTCATCTAAAAATAGAATTTTTGGAGAGTGGAGAAGTGCAGCTATCAGTTCGCATTTCATTCGTTGTCCCAAGGAAAGTTTCCTTACTTGATTGTTGATTACCTCTTCTACGTCGAGAAGATTTACGAGATCATCTAAAGTTTTTTTATACTGCATTGGTGGAATCTCATAAATTTCCTTATTGAGTAAAAATGTATCTATAGCTGGTAGGTCCCACCAAAGCTGATTTTTCTGGCCCATGACAAGAGAAATCTGTTTGAGGAATGCTGATTTTCTTTCAAAAGGAGTAAATCCTAGTACGCTGACTTTTCCGGATGACGGATAGAGAAGTCCTGATAAACATTTTAGGGTTGTAGTTTTTCCCGCACCGTTTGGTCCTATGAATCCAACCAATTCACCGGGGTCTATAGAAAAAGATATATCTTTTACGGCATGTAATTCTTCATAGCGTCTTTTTACCAATGCTTTTAACGATCCCATAAATCCGGGATCTTTTTTGTATATCTTGTAAGTTTTAAATAGGTTATTTACTTGGATTATTGATGACATAAAAATAATTATAACATTTTTTCATTTTGCCTATTGATAAAATTGATTTTTGGGTTTATTATAAAAGCAATAAAGTATAGGTAATCATGGTGTAAATCCATGGCTGTGCCGCAACTGTTTACCCCGCCGTAGCTTTAGCGAAGGAGGGTTATAGTCAGAAAACTAACTTTATTATCCGCCAGCTGGCGGACTCCCGAGCAGGATATTGTTATTTTTCCTCCTTGGGACAAGGAGGATTTTTTTTCCTTCGATTGCACTCAGGATTTACAATATGCCGATATATACGCGAACAGGAGATAAGGGACAAACTTCTTTCCGAAACGGTCAGAGGATTTCAAAATCAGATTTAAGAGTGGATGTCTATGGGACGGTTGATGAGTTAAATTCTGCTATTGGAATAGTAATTTCGGGAATAAAGAATAAAGAATTAAGAATTAAGAATGAGTTAATAAGAACTCAAAATGACTTGTTGAGTATTGGCTCTAATCTTGCAAATCCATCCATAAACAATGAACTATTAACTATGAACTATTTACAGAAAAGAGTAAAAGACTTTGAGAATTTCATAGATCAAATGACCAAGCAAATGCCGGTTTTGAAAAATTTCATCTTACCCGGCGGAGGGAAAACTGGCGCCTTACTTCATTTCGCAAGAACTATCTGTAGGAGAGCAGAGAGAAACCTTGTTAAATTATCGGAAAAAGAACAAATCAACTCCGAAATTATTATCTACGTGAATAGACTTTCGGATTTACTTTTTACCATGGCTCGCTTCTCAAATTTTAAAGAAAAGAAAAAAGAAATAATCTGGAGGGCGCGAAAATGAATTACGCAGAAGCTTTTACGTCATCTCTTGAAAAAATAAATTATATGCGGCCGATTAGAGGGGATATAGCAACAACTATGCAAGCGCGAGAGCAAGGTACAAGAAACAATATACTAAGATATCTTGGAGAGTATAGGCTGGCTGTAAAATTTGACGAATTTTCCTATAGAGAGGGCGTAGGTCCAGACGGAGAGAAATTTCTTGCGGTTTTAGAAGAAGAGCCAATTAGTCAAAGTTTTAGAAATGCAATATCTAGGAAAGAAAAAGAAGGAGGAGATTCGAGAAGAGAAGTGGCCGAATGTATAGGTTTTCAAAAAATTGAGGAGGCCTTTTTGAAAGGTGAGGATTTTCTTTTTCTTTGGATTAGTCCTCCGGGTAAAAAAGAGGACGGATATGGCGACTATAGCTTTACATTCATTGGAGAAGTTAAAAACAAAAAAATAAGAGTTGTTCCGTACAGAAATAAGCTTTCTCTTGCCCAGCATAGGGAAATAGCGGGTATATTTTCCCAAGATGCAGAAAGCTTAAAAACAGACGTAGATTTTCTAGCAAATCCAGTTTTTATACAGAAAGAAGGAGAGCTTAATAATGCTGAAGATTTGCTTGTGAGAATTGGGGAGAAAGAAAGAATGGATCTTTCATGGAGACAAAGACTTGAGGTAAAAGTTAGAGGTCTTGTTGACATTTTCATAGAAGGTGTAAGAAGAAATGCGCCAGACTCGGAGCTGGATAAAATTAGGAGAGCAATAGAGAATTACACGATAGATAATAAGACAGAAATTATCAAAGGAGAGTTTACCTCTTATGACTTTGATGCAAGGCATTTAGTAGATACTTATGGTAGTTATGCTCCTCCAAGAGTTGCAGGAAGCTGCGGATCTTCTTCTTCTTCAACGCTTATGGATTTTCAATCTAAATTAAATCCCGGAAACGATAAGTACGGGGAGAGAAGCTTTGAATGTCCATCATGCGGAAAAACAAATATAAGACCAAAAGACGAACTTGTAGAAAAATGTCAGCATTGTGGCAGTAAGGATGTGGCCTGCTAGAAAAACTGTAATGACACCTCTTTATATTCGTGCTATCATTATAATGTATGGTAGACGATACAAATTCTGCGCAGAAACCAACTGTAAATTCGGATCAGACAAATTATAATCCTGCTTCAGGTTCAATGGTGAAAGAGGTAGAGCCTGCCATAGTTCCGGCTCCGGAAACTAAAGTACAGCCGGAAATTCCACCAAGTCTTGAAGCAGAACTTGAGAAAGCAAAAGAAAGTGTTGTCGTAAATCCACCACAAAATTTGGAGGGAGTTTTAAAAACACCCAAAGAAGAAGTTTTGCCTCCGCAAGAAGTTTCTGAAATTGAAGAATCAAGGAAAAGACTACAGCAAATTGAGTATACGCAAAAAACAAGCAATACCAGCGATTCAGTATATTGGCTGGACGAACTATTGAAAAAAATTCTTAAACAGTTTGGTTTAAAGAATAAGTAATTAATATATGCAAACATCGTCTTTGGACAATTTAGGCAGTCTTTTGACCTCTTTGGCTCTTGGAATTATCGGGGCGGTAATTCTGGTGATAGGTATTTATTGGGGATTTTATCTATTATTTCTTTGGCTTAAACATCGAAACCGCGAAAAAGAGTCTCTGAATTCAGTTCTTTTGCAAGTTGCAGTTCCAAGAGATAATGAGATTAAGATTGATGCGGCAGAGCAGCTATTTTCCGCCTTAGCGTCAATAAGAAAAGGAGGAAGATTTTCTTCCTTGAGTCCTCAACCTCAATTATCTTTTGAAATAGTCGGTCTTCCGGGAAGTATCCGTTTTTTTGTCCACACGCCCAAAAATCTTCAGGATTTAATTGAAAAACAAATAAACGGCGTCTATCCGGATGCGGAAATAAAAATTATTGAGGATAAAGATTTTGGACAAAAGCAATTTCTGGTAGGCAATGAATATAATATTTTCTCCGAAAACGGAAAGGTTGCCTTTGCGTCTTTAAAACTTAAATCTTTAGATTACCAGCCGATAAAAGTTTTTAAAGATTTACCTGTTGATCCGCTTTCCTCAATTACTTCCATACTTGCCAAAATGATAGAAGGGGAAGGAGCGGCAATACAAATAATGGTGAGTCCTGCAGATGATCAGTGGAAAAAGGCAGGGCGGGCGCATATTACCAAAGTCAAAAAAGCCGAAGCCAATCCGGAAACTGCCAAATATTCCGCAGATCCCAAAGAGCTGGAAGCGATAGAGAATAAAATTTCCAAGCCTGGCTTTAATGTTGTTGTTAGGATGGTTGTTTCCTCAAGCACAATTGAATCTGCTAAAGCCCATCTTAGCAATATCAAAAGCGCATTTAGCCAATTTAACGGCATAAATTCGTTTACGAGCAACAAACATCTGTTTAAAGGCGCGTTCGCCAATGATTTTATCTATCGATATATGCCAATGCGGGGTCAAACTTCGGTTTTGACCAGCGAAGAACTGGCTACAATTTTCCATTTCCCAAATAAAGCAATTACGACTCCGCACATACTTTGGATTACTTCCAAAAGAGCACCTGCCCCCATGCAGACTCCAACCAGCGGACTTTATCTGGGTAAAAGTACATATCGGGGACTGGCGAAGCCTGTTTATATGAGTTTAGATGATCGAAGAAGACACATGTATATTATTGGAAAAACAGGAACAGGGAAAAGCGAGTTTCTAAAAGCGATGATTATGCAGGATATTAAAAACGGAGAAGGACTGGCTGTTATTGACCCGCATGGAGATTTGATTGAAGATATGCTGCCGCTTATTCCTCCAAGCCGGGCAGAAGACGTCATACTTTTTGATCCTTCGGATACCTCAAGACCAATGGGTTTAAATATGCTTGAGGCCCAGACGGAAGAACAGAAGCACTATGTTGTCTCTTCGATTATAGGGCTGATGTACAAGCTTTTTGATCCGAATAAAACAGGTATTATCGGTCCTCGTTTCGAACATGCGATAAGAAATGCTATGTTAACGGTTATGTATGAGGAGGGAAGCACTTTCGTTGAGGTAGTAAGAATTTTAACCGATGCAAATTTCGTCCAAGAACTTCTACCAAAGGTTTTGGATCCGATCATCCGCCGTTACTGGACAGACCAAATTGCCCAAACATCTGATTTCCATAAGTCCGAAGTTCTGGATTACATAGTTTCCAAGTTTGGTAGATTCGTTACGAACAAAATGATTAGAAATATCATCGGCCAATCTTTAAGCTCTTTTAATTTCAGAAAAGTTATGGATGAAAAGAAAATACTGCTCATAAATTTATCGAAAGGAAAAATCGGAGAAGAGAATTCAAACTTCCTAGGACTTGTAATTGTTCCGAAAATCCTGGTTGCGGCAATGTCAAGGCAGGATATGCCAATGTCGCAACGCCGTGATTTCTTTCTTTATGTTGATGAGTTTCAGAATTTCGCTACCCCTGATTTCGCCCAAATCTTATCAGAGGCAAGAAAATACAGGTTGAATTTGATAGTTGCTAACCAGTTTATCGGCCAAATGGATGAGGAAGTGAAAAATGCCATTTTTGGCAATATCGGAACTCTGGCTTCCTTTAGGGTTGGAGTAACGGATGCAAATTATCTGCAGCATGAATTCCAGCCGACTTTTACAGAAGCGGATTTAATAAATATTGAAAGATTTAATACTTATATCAAAACTATCGTCAACGGTGAACCTGTTCCTCCATTTTCTATGGATTTAACCCGCAACCTTGCCGAAGAGAAACAATTGGAAAATCCTAGAGTTGCAGAACTTATAAAAGAGCTCTCCAGACTTAAGTATGGTAAAGATGTAGTAACTATTGAAGCGGAGATAACCAAACGCGCGCGATTATAACACCTTTTTCTACAGGTTTTTATACCTTACTTTCTTTTGATGCTTATCTTTGGTAAAATTAGTGATTGCAGGCCCATAGCTTAATGGTAAAGCGGGTGTCTTATACACACCTGATGCGGGTTCGATTCCCCCTGGGCCTACATTCAGTATCTTATGAAAAGCAAAATTATTTTGGCTGTTGGAGCACATCCGGATGATACGGATTTTGGCGCATCCGGAACAATTGCCAAATGGGTAGAGGAGGGATCAACAGCATATTATCTTATCTGTACAGATGGAAGCAGGGGATCACAAGATCCCTTAATGACGCATAAAAAACTTGCCCTTATTAGAAGAAAAGAACAAGAAGATTCGGCAAAAGTTTTGGGAATTAAAAAAGTATTTTTTCTAGACCACACGGATACTCAATTAAGCGCAGATATTGTTTTAAAAGAGCAAATAGTGAAAATAATTAGGCAAGTCCGTCCAAATATCGTCATTACAATGGATCCGACATTTTATTATTCGCAAAAGTTTGGATTTATTAATCATACTGATCATCGGGCAGCGGGATTAGCAACTTTGGATGCATGCTTTCCTTTGTCTCGAGACAGGCTGACTTTTCCGGAACATGAAAAAGAAGGGCTAAAACCGCACAAAGTGGAAGAGCTATTGCTGGTTAACTTCGAAAAAGCGGATTATTTCGTGGACATAACCAAAACTATTGACAAAAAAATTAAAGCTTTATCTTGCCATAAAAGCCAGTTTGATGATTTTAAAAAAGTAGAAAAAATGATTAGGGAAAGGTCAAAAATGCAGGGGAAAAAGGTAGGTTATAAATTCGCCGAAACCTTCCTCCGCCTCAACCTCCCCTAAAGCTCGGTTAGGATGCCGGTTTCTTTGGCGCGGTCAGTTACATATTGGAGATATCTTTCAGTTGTAGAAAGCCTTTTGTGCCCCAAAATTTTAGAGATTATAGTCAGAGAAACACCTTTTTTCAAATGATGAGCGACAAAAGTATGCCGAAGATCATTTACCTTGGCATTTTTTATTTCTGCCAAACGGAAATATCTCTCAACAGAAGTTCTGATATTCCTGATTAGGAATTGTTTGCCTGATTTGGTTATAAAAACATGGTCGTCTTTGGCTTTCGGTCTAACTTCAAGATATCTGTTTAGGGCTTCAAGAGAGCTTTTGTTAAGAGGAACCATGCGTGCCTCATGTTTCTCAATCGGGCTGATGTGCAAAGAATTTTTTTGTATGTCCGAAAGCCTTAAAGCTGCGAGTTCGCCAATTCTTATTCCTGTTTGCAAAAGTATTTCTATAACCGCGAACATTCTTGGATCATTTCTCGCAGCATCACGAAACGCCCTATATTCGGTAGGGGTAAGAATACGGGGAGCTGCTAATTGATATTTTGGATGGGAAACTAAAAGCGACGGATCATCCGTAATGTACTCGTTGATTTTCAAAAACCTATAGAAAGTTCGGGCAGAATTAAGTTTTCTGGAAACAGATTTCGGCGTATAACCCTCTTTACTTAACTTTGCCAAAAAGGCTTCAATGTCTTCTTTTTTGACATCATGAGCCTGCGGTTTTGCCAGTTCTTCCAGAAATTTAACGAGCTGCTCTATATCTTTTGCGTATGCTACAATAGTAGAGTTTGAACGTTTATTTTCTTTAAGAAAATTTCTAAACTGTTCATGGGCATCGCGAAGTTTAATAGTTTTCATAGTTCGATTTCAAAATCTAATGTCCTATAATAGCAATAAATATCTAGATAGTCAAGCATGAATTTTAAGTTATGAAAAAAGTGTTAGCAATTTTCGTTATTATAGCCTGCCTTTTGATTATTAATAATCTTATTCATTCAATTTATAATCTTTGGCAAAAAAGAGATTTAGTAACTTCCGCGCAGGAAGAATTAAATAAGGAAAAGGAGCAAAATAAGGCTCTGAAATCCAAACTTTCTTTAGTTGATAGTCCGCAATTTATAGAAGAAGAGGCGAGAAACAAGCTTTTTTTGGTAAAACCCGGGGAGGAAATACTAATTACTAAAGATTTACCAAACGCCAGTTCATCAGCTAAGTCAAATGAAAACGAAAAACCCAATTGGCAGAAGTGGTGGAATCTATTCTTCTAAAGAATCTTTTAACATCAGACGGAGGGTAGTTTTACCTTTTGTTGTTTTTAAGTATTCCTCTCTTCTTTTTGCATCTTTTTCATTTTCGTATGCTTCATAAAATATTAAGTCAAATGGAGTATAAGCTTTTGTAGATAATTCTTCTTTGTTGTTGTGTTCGAAGAATCTCTTTTTGAGATTAGCTGTAAAACCTACATATATAAAATTTCTTATTTTACTTTGGAGGACATAGACGTAGAAGAATTTCATAAAGTGCAAATAAGAGAATCTGCTGAGACGCACCAGAACGGTGCATCTCTACGCTCGCCACTCAATACAAAAATGCCATCCGTTATCATTTGTTGCAAGAGTGATTTATCACTCGCTGCAGTGAACCCGAATGGCAATGAGTGGTTCGCTGTTGCGGGGTCGGGAGTTGCGCCCGACCTGTGAGATTATGAGCCTCACGTGCACTGTACACTACCCCGCGCGTTTAGCCATTATAGCTCAATTTATTGATTTATACAAGGCTAGCTGGTATACTTTTAAGGCTAAATTAAGCCAGGGTAGCTCAATGGTGGAGCACAGCATTCATAACGCTGCGGTTGTGGGTTCGATCCCCACCCCTGGTACTTAGAAGAATAAATTCCACCACTCCCTCCAATTAGGAAGCTTCTCTTTTTCCTCTTGGGCTTTTTCCGCTTCTTTTGAGATAAGAATCTTTTGCTCGCCTGTTTTTACCATAAAAAGTTTGTTTCGCGCTTCTTTTTCTATAAATTCTTGAGTTTTTGAGTAAGATAATGCGGATTTTAGTCTCTGATTTTCCTGTTTTTGG